>DATDSK010000034.1:0-8379 GCA_035291325.1 Bdellovibrionota bacterium
TGGGTGGAACTTGGAGAAGCGCTTTCTCAGTGACGGAACCCGGATCGATAAGGTGAACATCTCTGCACGTGGTCATCGTTAAGACCGCAACCACGATTCCCATTTTCCAGATCGCGTTATTCATTGATGTGCTTCTCGCAAGAGTTCATGGTTAACGTTCCTCTCTGAATCGATGCCGCATGGGCACAAGTGTCCAAGTTCTTTTCGGGATATTTGTTTGTTGCTTTGAGCTGAATCCGGTTGTCGGGGCTAGATGTCCTGAATTTGACGCGGTAAGTAACAGATTTTTATGGGTATAAATCGGTCTCAAATTACAGGGCGCGAGTGCTACAGGCCTTCCCCCTGTTTTCGTCCAGAGGAAGCTGGAGAAGCTTCGCGTTCGAGGGCGGAAGAAGGCTGAAATTTCTTAGTTTTCGTGGACCAGTTTTCGGGGAGGTCAGATGGCGGGGCCACGCGTTCCGGCGCAACTCCTTCCACATCGGGAGGAAGATCTCGATCCCGCGCACAGGGTCGAATTTATCGATTGGGCTGAGCGGCTCTACTACGAGGCCGGGTTGAAAGCGACGGGCGCGAACAAGAAGCGATTAGCCGAGCGACTCGAACTTTCGCGGGATTATATGCATCGGCGGCTAAAAACGTTACGGCTCCCGAATTCGGGAGCGGAGGCACTGGCATGAGCGGCGAGACGACATTTCAACGAATTCTGAAACGCTATGAAAGCGGATTTCGGCAAGCGACCGAGTGTAGCTGCGGGCCTGCTTCGTTGGTTTTGATCGCGGACGCACTCGGGCTCCCGGCAAAAGAAGAGAGCGCGTGCTATGACCCGAAGTTCGGTAAATGGCTGCGCGTCGATGAGTTCGAAAATCGTGGAATGGCGATCCACGAACTCGCGCTCGCGGCCGAACTCATCTTTGGCTCGGAGGTTGAGGTGCTTTTGCGGCGGGCATTCCCGGAGAACCTTCACCAGTTCATCTCCGACCTGAAGGAGTGCCGGGATCGCGATCAAAGCACGATGATTCTTAACTTTGCGCAGGATCATGTGACGGGGCGCACGTTTCAGGACCAAGGATACCCTCATCATTCACCGGTCGCGGGTTTTGACGAAAAGGGGGTTCAAGTCCTGATCGCCGATGTCGATTCTGAGGTGACGGCGGCAAAACTCGTCCCGGTGAGTACGGTCTTTGAGGCGATGGCATTCATGAACCCGGCCTTCGGAGTTCCGCGTGGTTGGCTCCTGATCCGAAAACGATCGAAGGGAGCCGGATGAAGGGGCTATTCCGAAATCCTGCGTTTCTCGTTCTTTTGTTCCTCGCAGGGATGAACATCATCTTTCCGCTCGCGCTTCCGTCTCTCGGTCAAAGGTTTCGCTTGGGCGTGAATGGTACTGGAATGGTGGTTGCCGTTCATGAATTCCTTTGCTCGTGTTTGTCGTTTCTGGTGATTCGTTCCGCGTGGAGGAGGGGAGAATTCCCACGTTGGGCGACGATGCTGGGGTTGGCGTTTCTTGCGCTCGCGGTCGGTTATCTCATGTACGGCGTAATTTCTTATATCCTTCGCACTCCGCCGCCCCGGGGACTCGAGCCGCTTTTGCACGAAGTGCCGTATGTGCTCTTTTCGGTGTTTTCGGCTTTTGCCGTGTTTCTCAGGGCGACCGAGGGGCTCTCTCGGAGGGAGTCGAGAGGTGTTGCGGCATTTATCGCGCTCCTTGCGTCGGTCTATTTCACGGTTTCATTCGCGCTCATTCTGAATCCGTTCTTTCATACGACTCCGATTCGTCCGGGTGCGATTTATACGACGGCTGTCCTGTATGCGCTTGGCCAGGCGGTTTTCGTCGGGAGCCTTTTTGTTGCAAGCTTCAGGGCGCTTTCGATTCCTGAGTTCTTGCTCTGGTTCTGCTTTCTTACGCTTTCCGGAAGTGACTTCGTCCTTCGTTTTCAAGATATGGGCGGATCGGTTGTCGGGATTCCGTTTTCGGAATACGGCTGGCAAATCGCTCTCGCCGGGATTGCGAGTGTCGTCGCGTTGGAATGGTATCGCGGTTCGCTGAGACGATCCCTTTCGACTCCGGCTCCGCTCTATAGTGTTCGCGTGATGACGGCCGGGCTTTCGTTCGTGGCGCTCTTTGCGTTCGTTCTGGTGACCTGGTCCTTTTCGTCTTACCTCGGGATCGCGACTCCGGGCGGGGCCGGGTTTCACGTCACTGTGTTCATCGCGATTTGGTCCGCTTCGAATGCGCTCTCGATCGCATTCTGCGGAATTCTCCGCCGCGTTCATGGCCAACTTCTCGCGCAAGGAGATCAGGTCATCGAGCGCTTCGGGCCGATGCTTTGGGAGGTGGATGGCGTTTTTCGATTCCTGAATGAGCGGAATCGTGAACTCCAAAGGGAGCGCGATACGGTCCTTCGGCTGACTTCGACGGTCGCGCACAACCTGAGGACGCCGCTTCTCAGTATGAATACGGCAATCGGGAAGCTCGAAACCACGATAGATGCCGAGCCGACAAGCACGAAGGCGCTCGAACTTCTCAGACTCGCGATGAAGAATCTCGAATCGATTGCGAACGAAGTTCTCCTCGAACGAAAGAAGCTTCAGTACGCGGAATCGATTTCGGAATCAGTGAAGGGCGCGATCCAAATCGTCGGGCAGACGTTTCCGTTACAGAAATTCGTTCTCGAAATGGGTGAGGCAAAAATCAGTGCGGCAAAGCTGCGCGGGCTCACGCCGGTTCTGATGAATCTCCTCAAGAACGCAGCCGAGGCGAATTCAAACGGAAAGCCGATCACAGTTCGCGTAAACGGCGCCGGCCCAGGGTGCCTGCTCGAAATCGAAGACCACGGCTCTGGAATCGAGGATGACGTCCTCTCGGCCTTGAAGCGCGGTAAATCGCGCACAACGAAGAGGGACGGAAACGGCCTCGGCGTTCCCGCCGCGATGAAATGGGCGGCGGAAAACCGTGCGCGTTTCGATATCGATTCGGCGCTCGGGGCGGGGACCCGGGTGAGGTTGGAGATAGGGGTTTGAATCCGCGGCCTTTAAGTATTCGAAATCAGGCCTAATTCATGTACTTCGACCGCGACCCGCTTTGTATAGTTTAGCTTACTTGACGAAATTGCTCTTATATTATACCTGTGTCCCGCGTCCGGATGGAGGCTGAGCAATGTTTTTTACAGAATTTAGAGTGTTGGTCGTCACGGCAGTCCTTGGTGCGCTCATTTACTCACCGTCAGGATTTGCGCTTCTTCCAATTTACGTCGAGTTCGAATCGGACGATTCCTATGTATTATCAGACGGCAAAGTCTTGGATTCAAGCGAGGCTAGAGAGCAAATATCCAAGCATTCGCGAAACGATCTGTGTTTTAGGGCGCAACGTATCGGTTTTATAAACGCATACTTAAAAACTCTTGAAGACCGCAATTTCCCCATAGACGCCACTGCACTATTGGTAGTGTTTACGGTGATAGAGCGCCGCGACCAGGATTCAGGAGTTGCGAGGCGCATTGACCTTTTCGATACGTCAAAATACATCCAAACTGGAAGCCCGATCCTGATCAGCAGTCTGCAGCTCGACCCGAAGAATTGCGGATTCCCAGCTGACAGCTTTAAAAAGCTTTTCAATAAAGCCCCTCTCGAATACCAAAAGTCGCTTCTCGCCCCCAGCACCGTTACGGAAGACGTGTTTAACGATGTCATTGATGAAATTAGGGTCCTTTATAAGCCGCAGGTGCGACGTCTACATCAGAAGCTTGTGATTGAGCGCCAATGGTGGCACCACGATGAGAATCTAACTGCAAGGCGAGAAGAGGAGGCGTACACGCTCCTTCTTTCCGGAGGTTGGGCACGTCAGCGTGGAATGACAAAAGATACATTTCGGCTCTCCGTTTGTCATGAAGTCGGTCATCTCCTAGGGGGCGGGCCGTACTACCAAAGGTCGGGTGATTCGCTTCTGACCTATATGAATGCTGAAGGTGAAGCGGAATATTTCGCCACGTCGAAGTGTCTTCGAAAACTCTTTTCAAAAGAAGACAACGTCCGCATAGCAACGACTTTGCCCACTCCTGATGCGATTCGCGAGGCATGCTCAAGAGCATGGAGTACCGTTACGGATCGAGCGATCTGTGAACGAGTTGGCTATACTGCGCTGCTTGAGAAGAAAGTTCTCGCGGATTCACTGAATAGGAATAGTCCTCCGGGAACTCCGGTGATTCAGTCACCGCGATCTTTCCTCAAGGATGCGACAATTGTGAACGGCAACGTCTTGTCCCATCCTAATCCTCAGTGTCGCTTCGATACGTTGCTTGCCGGTGCACTTTGTACTACGTCGTACGAGATTTCGCCTGACTTGAAGGATTTTGCCGCCGGAACTTGTACGATAGAGGGTGGATTTTCCATCGGCCTTCGGCCAACATGTTGGTTCAATGAGGACGCAGCACGACAGGAACGGGAGCAGCTTCGCGACGTACATTGATGAATTGATCATGTGTTCCCGGAACTTTGCATCCCAATTGGGAGCTTCGTTCCGTAATTGAATGCCCCCGTGAGCGTACCAATGTTCAATAAGCCTCTGTAGTTTGCAGAGCCCAGAACCCACGGAGATTCACTAGGGTACACATTCGAATTTAAAACGTCGATGGGCGATTTACGCTCGGGTTAGCACGGCCGACCAGCATTCCGGCTTGGAAGCGCAGATTAGGGCTTTGAAAGAGCACTGCGAGAAGAACAATATTGCCGACTACGAGTTATTCACAGACGAGAATGTCAGCGGTGCAAAGGTATCGCGGCCTTCGCTCGACCGGATGATGCTGGCGGTTCGATCCGGCCAGGTTGATGGGGTGATCTGCTATTCATTTTCGCGTTTCGCCCGATCTACGACTCATCTTCTTTCTGCGCTCGAAGAAATGAAGAAGTACAACACGGAGTTCATTTCCATTACGGAGCGAATTGAAACATGCTCACCGATGGGCCGCGCCTTTTTCACAGTTATTGCGAGGAAGGTCGCTGCGGTCGCGGACGAGACCGGGAGCCAGGTTCCCATTGCCGTACCCATCGAGCCAAAGCAAGTGGAGGTGGTGCCGCCGGTGCCAGCGTCGCCATACGCATCGCTTACGTTTTCTATCACGCGCTGACCCGATACTGCAGGGTGGGTGGGTTGCTCCTTGAGAGTAAAGAATGCAGCTTGCCCACCCCTTTTTTTGATTGGATTGACAGGAAAGACTCATGAAGTCGGCGGCGCGAGCGGCAAAGTTTGTTTTACAGTCCAAGCACTCTGGGCATGGGCGCACGGGTGCTTACAGAGAAATCATCCACGAAACGACCATCAGCTAAGTGGTTGTCATCCACCTGAACCCGCCGAAACAGGCTCAAATATATGCGACTTAAAGCGAAATTTCGCCTCAACCATCGACGCGAGCAATGCGAAAATTTCAGAAAATCGGATGGAATGCTGAATCTTTCGATCTCTATCTTGTTTTCGCAAAACTCGCGTTAATGACAGGAGCCGCTGAATTTCTGCGAAACGAGGCCATCATGATTGCATGACTTCTCGGAACCGGCGCAAAATTCGTCGTTGAAAAATACCTGCGGTTTTTCGAGTAGGCGTCATCAAAGCCTACGTCTAATTGAAGGCACCGGGGACGGATTACTGCTTATTTAGCTTGAACAAATCCAAATTGTAACAAATCATTTGTTCGTTTTGCGAGGGCCGAACAATCGCACGCACTTGATCAATCGCTCGAAGCAATGTCTCGCGCACTCTTGGAATATCTGAATGGGATAACGTCACAATGGATGAATAGTGGAGGTCGTCCGAAGATTCTTTATCCAACGCCTTGATGGATTCAATCCGCCAATTTGTATGATGCTTCGTAATTAGATTTGAATCATTCCCCAAGTGCAGTTGGCCCGTTCCTACAGAATAATTTCCGCCATCCACTGTTAGTAGGCCGATGGAAACTAGAAAATCCAACGCAGATATTACGGTTGAAAGCGAGAGACCTAGGTAGCGCGCAATTTTTTCGGGAGTCGAAATGCCGGAGATTCCGGGCGCCATGTGAATGGCTGCGTAATACCAGGCGCTGTAATATTTCATCTGCTCTTCGAGACTGAGAGTGCGTTGATAGTTCAGGCGATCTTTCAGGACGGTCCGTTGTTTTTGGATTTGCTGCATTCGCCTTCTGCAATATTTTCGTAAATGTTCGTTTCCAGCGCGTGTCATTTGTACCAAGAGAATGAAAAACTCCCCCTCGTCTTCCGTGTGTTCAAGGAAGTCGTTGATGAGAGCTGCTTGCTCTAAGCTAAATTCCGCGATGCCGTTCATGACCTGCGTTACATAGCCGGGGTGACAGCGTAGTTTTTCCGCTAGTCTTGACCGCGCCCCATGGCCTTGGGATGGAAGTTGGCGAATCTTCTTGTTCATGTACTCCCGGTAATTATCGAAATCGAAAACTGAAACGCCCATGAATTTAAGTGTAGCTCAAAAACAGAGAACAGTTTTAATTAAAATAGCAATGCGGTGCGCGAATGAGTCTGCTATATCAGCCGTCAACTTAAGGTTCTGATGTGAAATGAACAACGAAACAAAAACTTAAATAGGAGAAATGATTATGAAATTCAAAACGATGACAGTGATCGCGGCTCTATTTGTGACTATGACAGCTTACGCTGCGGAGAGCACAGGGCAGGCCCCCGCAATGACGTGCCAGCTCACTTCGAATATTTTCGAAAATGGCAAAGAGGTCACTCGCGTCTTGGATCAAAAAGCGATTCCTGCGAACCCGATGCCGGGTGGCTCTCTTTTGGGAAGCCTGGAGTTTCGAAATACGGATATTTACGTGACTGCAGCTCTAAATCGAGAAAACACGCCGAACGGAGATGTTCTTACGGCCTTTGTCTTTGGTGTGTCTCCAAAGCAAACAGAACGACAAAGTCTAGGCTCGGCGGAGTACGAAATGCCGGTCAGTCGGGTCGTAGTGGAGACTAATGCTCCTGTAGCAGAGTATGGAAATCTGAGGCTAACGTGCTGTTCTCAATAGAGTTATTTAATATCTGAGTGCGGAAACATTAGTTGACCAAAAAAGTCTTAATTGATAGATATTCCGTGCTCCTTATTGGAGCGGGAGAAACAATATGGCCGGTTCTCGAATCGTAAATCTAACGCTTTTGTTTGCATTCTTGACCATGCTTTTGGCTGGATCGCTTTACGCAGGAAATGAAACCAGTGGAGGTGGTCAAGGTGTCGAGCAAGATGACGGGGGCCTCGAATTTCTAGATCTTATCGAGAATCCGGAACAAATCCGAGGGGCCCCTGTCAATATCTTTGAAGACGAGAGGACGCGAGCGTCCGCAGAATATGCGCTCGCTCGCGTTGCCGCCATGGAAAAGGAATTCCCTCGGTTCGCAAAGGCTTCGCTTCAGGTGTTACGGAATATCAAATGGTCGTTCACTCAGCAGACCATTCCTTTCATCAATGATGCCGGCGTCCTTGTGCCAGGGATGGTTCAGCCAGCAATGCAAAGTGAGAATGCTGACGTCACAATTGACGAAAAACTGTTTATCAAGATGAGCGTGCGCAATCGTGCTGCACTCTTTGTGCACGAACTCCTTCTTGCAAAATTAGGCTTGAAGTTCCCGCGCGCACCTTTGCGAGCAATCATGCTTCAGCTTTTCAGTGCAAATCCTGATTGGGCAAAGATTAGATCTGAACTCGATTCTGTTCATCCTGCTATCGCCCGCGGTGAGTATAGATTCAAAATGAAAATTCAAAACAATGAGTGGCATGGGATTTCGACTTGCCTCAATGCTTTTGCGAATAACGTCCGAGTATTTAACTTGGGATGAGGATCTGGATGGGAGAAAACTGGAACGTCTGAAATTCCTTTCGCGGGTGATAGCGGCGGGACGATTGAAATCGAACTCGAAGGATGGACGCGCGGGACTGTTGTGGCACGCATATATCTCAATGGAGTGATCCAGAAAGAACTCGTTGAACAATTCCCGAATCGTAGCAAGGTGAAAATTCGATACATTTTACCGGTTCGTTGAACTCTTTTTTTAACTTGCTGAAGTTTACTACTGACAGGAACCCTATGATTATGTCCGCGAAATTCACTGATGACTTACACATGTCCGGTGTGAGCATCCAGTTTGGGCGAAAAGGTCTGTATTCAGAGACGGCAACGCGATTTTTCCAGAAATCGTCAGGTCCAGAATTCAAGCGTGCTCCTGGAGAGCGATGCTTGTTCGAAACAAGTGGTTTAGAGTGCGCCCCTATGGTCAGACACTTCCCCTAAAACTTATTAGACAGTGATCAGCATCCCCTGAGACCCGCCTGGAAAGCGGGATTTGGGGTTCTATGATAGGAGATGCTGCATATGGAAATTCACA
>DATDSK010000035.1:0-8802 GCA_035291325.1 Bdellovibrionota bacterium
GTGGATCGGACAGATCCGAAGCTTTGAAGCAGCTTCTTTCGGCAGCTTGGGATGGTTGAACTCCATTGTTCTCCTCAAAGAGACCGTAAACGAGCGAAGTCCCTCGTATTTATTTCGGTATTTTGAAGGAAGGAGTTTAGAACCTTATCTCAGTCTGGGGTAATGACATGCTACGTCGTGCCGATCTACCCCATTCCCACTCTCTTTTACCTCACCCAGTCGCGACAGCTCACGAAGCTCAGGACGGTCCAGTCTGCAATTATCCTTACAAATCGGACACCTGGGGTGAAAGTAACAGCCTTCGGGCGGGTGAACGGGTGAAGGAACATCGCCTCGCAGAATGATCCGCTCTTTCTCGTGATTCGGATCAGGCACCGGAATCGCCGAAAGCAAGGCCTGTGTGTAGGGGTGACTTGGTGCAGCATAAAGAGCCTCTGAATCCGCCAGTTCCACGATTTTACCAAGGTACATGACGGCCACGCGGCTTGAGATGTGTTCGACCACTTTCAGGTCATGCGCAATGAAGAGGTAGGTCAGGCCAAGTTCTTTTTGAAGATCCTGCATGAGGTTGATGATCTGCGCTTGAATCGATACGTCCAAAGCCGAAACCGGCTCGTCACAGACAATGAACTCAGGTTCAACCGCAAGTGCCCGCGCGATACAGATCCTCTGCCGTTGCCCGCCCGAAAACTCGTGGGGATACCGGTCGACCGCTTCGCGTCTGAGGCCGCACAGATCCAGAAGGTGGAAAATCCGGTTCATCCGGTCCCTCCTCGTGCGGCAGAGCCGATGAATGTCCAGCGGCTCGCCAAGGATCTCCTCCACCGTCATTCTCGGGTTTAAGGAGGCATACGGGTCCTGGAAGATAATCTGGATATTCCGCCTCAGCTTTCGAAACTCGGCTGAATTGATGCTCGTGATCTCGCGGCCCTTATAGAATATTTTTCCGCTCGTCGGTTCGATTAACCGTAAAAGGCAACGGCCCAGAGTTGACTTTCCACAGCCCGACTCGCCGACCAGGCCCAGCGTTTCGCCTTTTCGGATCTCGAACGAAACACCCGAGACCGCTTTCACCGAACCGATCTGGCGCGAGAACACGCCCCCCCGGATCGGGAAATGCTTTACGAGATTCTCGACTGACAGCAGAACTTCACCGGTAGAACTCACGAAAAATCCCTCACGCAACGAATGAAATGAGGCACCTGCCCGGGCACGGCCCTGAGCTCCGGTTCGCAGGACCGGCACTCATCTCCCACATGTGCGCAGCGATCCTGAAATCGGCAGCCCCTCGGCAAATCAAGAAGATCAGGCACGATGCCCGGAATCGCCTCGAGACGCTTTTTCTTCATGCGCCCGTCCGCGCCTCGCGCGAGGTTCGGAATACTGTTCAGCAATCCCTTCGTATACGGCATTTTCGGGTTCGCGAAGATCTCCCTCACCGCGCCCTGCTCCACGATCCGCCCGGCGTACATGACGAGGACCTCGTCCGCCATTTCCGCGACCACCCCGAGATCGTGCGTGATCAGGATCAAAGCCATCCCGACCTTCTGTTGCAGGTCTTTCAACAAATCCAGAATCTGCGCCTGAATCGTGACGTCAAGTGCGGTGGTCGGCTCGTCAGCGATCAGGATATTGGGATTACATGAAAGCGCCATCGCGATCATAGCCCGTTGACGCATGCCGCCCGAAAGCTGATGAGGATAGTCATTCACACGCTGCTCGGGAGACGATATCCCGACCAGACGAAGCATCTCGATGGCCTTGTTCTTCACCTCACTACGCGGCAGGTCCTGGTGAAGTGCGATCGCTTCACGGACCTGATCTCCGATCGTGAATACCGGATTCAGCGAAGTCATGGGCTCCTGGAAAATCATCGAGATCTCATTGCCCCGGATCGCTCTCATTTCGGAGGACGGAAGGTGAATCAGGTTCCGGCCCCGATAAAGGATCTCGCCACCGACGATCTTGCCAGGCGGATGGGGAATCAGCCGTATGATTGAAAGGCTGGTCACGGTTTTTCCGCACCCCGACTCCCCCACGATTCCGATGGTCTTCCCTTTGTAGACGTTGAAGCTCACGTCATCAACGGCCTTAACCTCGCCCGCCTCCGTGAAAAAAGACGTGCGAAGATGCTTCACCTCGAGAATTTTTTCAGCCACTTGCTTCACCTCGTCCTCGGGTCAAGAACGTCCCGAAGGATATCTCCCAGGATATTGAAAGCCAGGATAACAAAAAACATGGCCGCCGTCGCCCCCGCAAGTTGCCACCAAACGCCCTGCGCCAGTTCGAGCTTGGAGTCATCGATCATGATGCCCCAGCTTGGCTGCCCCTGTACTCCGAGACCGAGAAAAGAAAGAACCACTTCCGATCTGATCGCGACCACAAATTGGATCGAGAACTGGATAATAACGAAATGAAAGACATTCGGCAGGATATGTCGGAACAAACAACCCAAATTGCCGGCTCCGATACTTTTGGCCGCGAGAACGTATTCCCGTTCCTTATGTCTCATGACCTCGCCCCGGATCACGCGCGCGATACCGACCCAGGATGTGGCCCCGAGCGCGACGTAGATGGCCGGCAAGCCCCTCCCGAGAACAAAGGCGATCCCCATAAGAAGCAGGATATTCGGCACGGAAGAAACAACGGTATAAAGCCACACAATCATCGAATCCAAACGTCCGCCGAAATATCCGGCCAGGGCCCCCAGGACTACACCCACGGGGATGCTGATGAGGCAGGACACCAGGCCCACGCTCATCGCGATTCGAGCCCCGTGAACCACCTTGTAGAACACGCTGCGCCCGAGAAGATCCGCGCCCATGATCAAACGAATCGACTCGAACGAAGGCGGGGCATAGCTCCGAGCGATTTCTGCGTCCCAGGACTGCGCGATCAGCCCGCCTGCTGCCAGAAGTGCGACCACGGCATACCCGAGAATGACGGCAAAACAGGTCAAAGCGACGTGATCCCGGCTAAGCCGGCCAAGGGCGGTCGCCTGAATCATCGCAACCTCACTCTCGGGTCAAAAGCAGCGTACAAAATATCGGTCGCCAGCGTACCGGCGATGAAAAGCATCGAGCCGACCGTTGTCATGGCCTGAATAACGGCCAGATCGCTGTTTCGGATAGCATCAATGGTGATTCCGCCAAGGCCCGGGATTGAGAAAAAATCCTCGAGGAGAAAAGACCCGAGTATCAGCATCGGAATCTGGAGGACAACATTCGTCAGTACCGGAACGATTCCATTCTTCAGGACGTGCTTGGAATAAATCCGGGTTTCGGAAAGGCCTTTCGCCCGGGCCGTGCGAACGTAATCCTGGACAGCCTCCTCCAGAAAGGCCGTCCGGTAATACCTCACATCATACCCCAGGTTCACGACGATCCAGATGAGCATCGGCAGCGCCGTATAGCGGAGGCGATCAGGCCATTCCGCTTCATAGCCCGAAATAGGGAACCAGCCCATTCGGTACGCGAGGACGTATTGACCGAAAAGAATGAATGCGAGCATCGCGATGCTCATGCCCAGAACAGACAGAATCACGATGGACCTGTCCATCCACAGGAAAAGCGGACCTCTCGAATTCCGGAGAAAAGCAGCGAACAATCCGATCGCGACCGCCAGCGCGGTCATCACGCAAAAAGAAGGAAGCATGATCGTCAGGGACGGCCCGATACCGTTCAGAATCATATTCCGGATTGGCTGATGCGTGACCCGGCTTACACCAAAATCGAATTTTAGCGCCTGGCCGATATACCTGCCGTACTGCTGGTAAAATGGCAGGTCGTAACCCTCCTGAGCCCGGAGTTCCGCAACCTGCTGAGCGGTGGCATGCCGCCCGAGGAGGACATAAGCCGGATCTCCGCCCACGTAATGAAAAAGAACAAAGACAAGGGTCCAGACGCCAAGCAGTACCGGTACCGTCTGCAGCAACTTCCTGGCAATATATACGAGCATCGGTCAGTTCTTCCGATCCTCAACCCTATAATACTTAGCCGCGCCGTGGAAGTCGTGATACTTATAGTTTTTCAGCCATTTTTGCGACACACGGTATCCGATCCGGTGAGCCTTGAAAATCCAAGGACAGTCCTCGATGACCAACTTGACCATTTCCTTGTACAAAGCCGTCCTCTCGGGTCCTTGCGGTGTCGCGATCGCCTTTTCGTAGAGCCGGTCGAACTCGGGATTTGAATAATTTGAGTCATTCGGCCCGGGCGACGCATTCTTGCTATAGAAAAGCTGCAGGAAATTTTCGGGATCAGGATAATCCGCCACCCAGGCGAAAGGCCAGATCTGTCCTTTTCGATTTCGAATGGACGCCTGGAACTCCGGCCATGAGTAAGACTCGACCTGCAGTTTCACCCCGATCGCGGCAAACACGTGCGAGTCGAAATCGGCGATCTGACGAGACGTGGCATCGGAAGCCGTCACATAAACCAATGGTGGAAGTCCCTTGCCGTCCGGGTAGCCGGCTCTCGCAAGGTAATCTTTCGCTTTCGCCAGATTGAATTGCCTGTACGGGTTTTTGAAACCCGGATCATAGCCCTCCAGACCGGGAGGGATCGGCCCTTGGGCCGCAATAGTCCGCCCGTTAAAAAAGAGTTGGTCAAATTTGTCCTCATCATAGGCCAGGCTGAGCGCCTGGCGCAGCAGCTTGTTTTTGCCGAGCAAAGGATCCGACATATTCAAGGTCAGATGAGTTAAATCGAGATAGGGCGATCGCGAAAGCCGGATCCCTTTCTCCTTCAGCTCCAAAGAAAGCTCCTTCCGCGGCGTAATGGCCTGGGCAAATCCGTCCTTCGGGATGAAGGTCGCGGCAAGGCCGCCCGAAAGAAAAGCAAGCCACATCGGGTGCCACTCCTCATAGACCTGCACCACAATCCGGTCGGCGAGCGGCAGAGATTTTCCCGCATCCTCCAGAAAACCGGCGGCTTTGTCTTCGGCCGAGCCTTCGCTGGGATAGAGTTCTTTTCGATACGTTGGATTGCGTGCCCAGACCAGCCTCGAATTGGAGGTGAATTCCAGCAATCGGAACGGTCCCGTTCCGACAGCCCGGGCGCCGAACTCCTTGCCGTAGAACTCAACCGCCTCACGAGCAACAATCGAGGTAAACGGCATCGCGAGTGAATAGAGGAATGACGAAGAACGCCGCACCAGCCGGATTTCAACGGTGTACCGGTCCGTGGCGCGCAAACCCACGACGTCTCTGCCGTAATCCGCCCCGTTCTTGCGCGCAAGCTCGCGCCATTCATTCAGTCCTTCGATTTTCCCATCCAGCAACCACCAGCCGGTCGAAATCAGCTTAGGATCCGCGAGTCGCTTGAGGGAATAAACGAGGTCCTCCGCTGTCATTTCCCGGCCTTTTCCTCCGGTTTGCTTGAAGCAGCGGTCGTCTTGAAAAAGGACGCCTTTTTTCAGACGAAAAACGTGAATTTTCCCGTCGGCGTTCACCTCAGGAAGCGATTCCGCAAGGTTGGACACCAGCACGTACGGCCGCTTTAGAAAATGATACTGAAGAAGCGTCTCATATCCCCTGGTGACCTCTTCAGCCGAATAGATGTCATCAGCATAGATCGGATCCAAGGTCCGGATCTTCTGCGGCTGCGGCCAATGAATCGTATTGAGAGGCTCTTTTCTTGACCTGTTACTGCACCCGCCTGAACCGATCGCGAAAGCAAACAAGAGCCCGACTAAGGTCAGAGAAACCGTATTACGACACAACACGCATCCAGCTCGAGAGGAATACATCGGTCAATACCTCAATGGACGGCATCACGGTCGCGCCAGCGGACTTTGATTTCACCGGTTCCAAGCGACGATTTCGCCTCCCACTTTCGCGGGCTTTTCGTACCCTCCTCGGGGTCGTCGAACTTGAAATGAACAGCCATCGGCACCGTCCCTTTTCGTTCCCAAATCAATGACTCGGGCCACGGGGTTCCGGCCCATTGGCGAAAGGCATAAGTGAACTGCTCTTCCTCTCGATCCAGCGACGCTCTCGTCCGGACGACCAACTCGCCCTGCGCGGTGACGGAAGAACCTGCATCCCGCCGCGCTTCAGGACCGGGACAGGGTATCCGGCCCAAAAAGAGATCCGTCGCGAAATGGAGCGGAATCCCTCCCCAGGAATGATAGCCCTGCTCCTGAAGCCGCGGGGCTTTTTTCCTTCCCGAAGACTCCACCGTGTATTTCTTGCCTTCGATTCGAATGATCGCCTCGGAGGCCCCAAGAAGATTCGTTACCTCAAGATGCAGGGAATCCGGTGACTTCACTTGTACGGTGGCGGGAAACTGACCCGAAGCCTCTTTAGATTTTGCCTTAAGCCAGACCGTCCCGCTCGCCGCAGTGACAGCCGTTCCAGGAGCCGCAGGACCGCAAGTCTGCTCCAGGAGGATTCTTGGATCAGCATCTTTCGTGATCGGGGCATGAGCACACCCGGTCAGAGCAAGAACCAAGAGCCCCGCAAATATGGAAAGGGAATGTCTATGCATGGCAGAAGCTTCACACGAACTCTATGGCCGGATCAAGCCTATTTGCCTCGTTTGCCAGCGGGCATTCTTCGGGCATCCTGCGAAAGGGTCTCCTCTGAAGGAGGCTGACTCGCGACTTTACCGTCCGAGGAGCCGGACGGCTCGCCCTTGGCCAGCTCGCGCTCCAGGTTCAGGAGCTTGTTCTCGATCTTCTTTTTCATCGAATCATCTTCCGCGTACTTGACCGCGTCCGAATACTTGCTGAGGGCTTTTTCGCGGAGGTTCTTTCGAAGATAGACATCGCCGAGATGTTCGAGGATGGTCGGCTCATTGGGCTTCATCCGGGCGGCCTTCTCGAGCGCGACGACAGCCTCGCCCAACCTTCCCCGCACAAACAGATACCAACCCCAGCTGTCCTGAATGTAACCATTGTCAGGCTTGAGCTCGATGGCGCGTTTCAAAAGTTTTTCAGCGTCTCCAAGACGGATCCCTTTTTGAGTCCAGGTGTAACCAATGTAATTCAAGGCATCGACGTAATCCGGATTGAGCTTCAGGATCGCTTCCATCTGCTCAAGCCCCTTTTCAGTATTTCCCTGCCGGTCGTAAAGACTTCCGAGATAGTAAAGCGCCTTTTCGTCTTCCGGAAATTTCTTCACGGCGCGTTCAAGAATACTGACCGCCTCGTCCAGATTCTTCTGCTCCTCTTCTAGGCTAGCCTGGAAGATATAGAAAGTCGACGTATTCGGCGCTTTCGCAATGGCCTCTGAAATGAACTGCAGAGCTGAAGAAGCCGATCCGCTTTGTTTCAGAAGATAAGCAACGTGCAAAGCGGCCTCAGAAAAGAGCTTGGAATCGGGCTTTACCTGTCTGAGTTCGTTAATCGCTTCGGTGTAAAGCTTCATCTCCTCATAGACACTGCCCAGGTAATAGTGCACCCGATCAGACTCAGGATTTTTCTGAAGAATATTTTTGAAACTGGCGATCGCTTTTTCAAAATCTTTCGTTTCCATATAGATGAGACCCAGTTTGACCCGGGCGTTCATGTCTTCGGGATCGGTCGCCTCAATCCCCTGAAGGAACGGGATAGCCTCTTTATATTTTTCCTGCTTGAGGTAAATCGTCGCGAGTCGATTTGCCGCAGCCAGATCCTGCGACTCTTCATAAATCGAACGATAGATCGTGATCGCCTCCGCGTTCATGCCTTTTTCTTCATATAGAAAGCCCAAAGCAAGGCCGGCCTGAGCGAAGCCCGGCCGCAGACTCATGGCTTTGCGATAAGCTGAAATAGCTTCTTTCGTATGCTCGATATTCTGCTCAGCCCTACCCAGGTAATACCAGGCAAGCGCCGCGTCGCGATTGCGCTTTACAAACTGGTTCAAAAACCGCGCTGCTTCGATCGTTTTTCCCGCTTCTGAAAGCGTCTGCGATTTATAAATCGCCGCTTCTTCGTGTTTAGGATCGATCTTCAAGACCTTTTCATACTCGGCCAGAGCGGCTGGTAATTCGTGCGCGCTCGAGTACAGGCCGGCCAACATCAAACGCGCATCCAGAAAATTCGGATCACGCTGCAATGCTTCTTTGCACGTTTCCATTGCATCCGTCAGCATACCTTTTTTGACATACTCCGTCGCAAGCCGAGCATAAACGAGAGGAGAGTTGGGATCGAACATCAGGGTCAGCTTGAATTCTTCAATAGCGCGGTCTGGATTACCCTCGGCAACGTAAGCCTGGGCGAGGGCAAAATGATATTCAGCCGTGGCCTCTGAATTCCTTCGCGCGACCTCCGCGTTTCGACGTCCCGTTTCGAGGTCCTGCTTCAGATCCTGGTTCTGCGAATCGCCCGAAACGTGCTGCTGACGCGCCTCGAGAGCGACATCCGGCTGAAGCGGTTTGCCGGAACAAGCCGTCAGCAACGACAGTGCTATCAGACCAGAAAGACCGCTCGCGAAAATCGTTCGGTTCATCGGAAAAGCGACCGGCGAAAAGCATTTGAGCGGCTGATCAATTGAACATCTCTTCATCGGAAGACCCTCTCAACATCACCTTTCGACCTTTTTCCGGGAAAACTGTAAAAGCTGGTTGGAACGCGACGTGCATTGCCCGCAGACCAGCGTCTGGTGGACCTCTTGCGTTAATTCGAAATGTATGGTTTGCTCGGCGCGTTAAAGGCCAAAAAACAGGAATCTGAGGCCGCTAGAGCCAGGCTTGACTTTATCGCCGCAGGTTGTTATTTGGCTAAATAAGTGGTTATGACACATTGTGGCGTAGGCCTGTGTGTTGTTCACTCAACGGGGATCCAAAAAGGGAGCACGGACCCGGGATCAAAGGTCCGGCA
>DATDSK010000036.1:0-48451 GCA_035291325.1 Bdellovibrionota bacterium
ATCAAAGGCCTGGATCTTCGCTCCGGCCTTCAGCAACTCGTTAATGATGACGGTCGATGGAGCCTCGCGCATGTCGTCCGTATTGGGTTTGAAAGCAAGCCCCCAGATGGCGAACGTCTTCCCGGCGAGAGAAGCCCCGCCAAAATGAGCCTTCACCTTCGAAACCAAATGGCGCTTTTGCCGGTCATTCGCGTCCTCAACAGCGTTCACGATGCCCATCGGGATGTCTTCGCGCCGGGCGGTCGCCATCAGGGCCTGAACGTCCTTAGGAAAGCAGGACCCGCCGTATCCGACACCGGCATAAAGAAAATGCTTCCCGATTCTGGCATCCGTGGTCATTCCACGGCGAACCTGCTCGATATCGCCACCGACTTTATCGCAAAGGAGCGCGAGCTCATTCATGAAGCTGATCCGAGTCGCGAGAAACGCGTTGCATGCGTATTTCGTCATCTCCGCGGAGACCGGATCCATCCAAAGGATCGGGTTGCCCTGGCGTACAAACGGGGCATAAAGGTCGGACATTTTTTTGTAAACTTCTTCCTTATCCGTCCCGATCACGACGCGATCAGGCTTCAGAAAATCATCGAGCGCCGAGCCTTCTTTCAAAAATTCCGGATTGCTCACGACATCGAAAGCGTGACGGGTGTGCGGGCTCATCCAATCGGCGACCACGCGATGCGAGCCGATCGGTACCGTGGATTTGTTCACGATCAGCCGGTAACCGGTCATCGATCTCGCGACTTCCTCGGCTGCGGCCTTCAAGTAACTCATATCGGGCGCGCCGTTTTCGCCGGGAGGGGTGCCGACGGCCATGAAGATGATCTCGCTCGCCGCGACCGCTTCCCGTGTCGAGGTTGTGAAGGTCATCCTTCCCTCGGCGAAATTGCGCTTCACCAAGGTTTCCAAGCCCGGCTCGTAAATCGGGATCACTCCACGTTTTAAAGCGTCGATTTTCGACGGATCGTTATCAACGCAATAAACCGTATTGCCGGAATCGGCAAAACAAGCGCCCGCAACCAGTCCAACGTATCCCGTCCCGATAACCGCGACTTTCATGAAACCTCCCGAAATGAAGGGTGTTGTGATGCCCTACTCTTCGCAAAAATCCGGGGGATTTGCCAGCAGTTTCGCCGTTGCCGTTACCCCGGCACCATCTCCGCGATTGCGCGACCTATTTCGATCGAACAGGTCGCCGCCGGAGAGGGGGCATTCAAGACGTGAACGGCATTCACGTCCTTTTCGATCAGGAAGTCATCGACCAGGTGGCCATTCGGCAAAAGGGCCTGCGCACGTACCCCCGACTGACTGGCCACCACATCGACGGCGGTCACCTCGGGGATCAGGCTTTGGAGATTCCTGACAAAAGCCTTTTTGCTGAGTGATCTCCACATTTCCTTCGAGCCCTCACCCATGTTGCGCAAAGCAAGCTTCCAGAAGCCTGAAAACGTCATGGTTTCGCAGAAATCGCGGAGGCTGAATTGCGTCCAGCCATACCCCTCCCGTTTGAGGGCCAAGACGGCGTTGGGACCGGCGTGCACCGTTCCGTCGATCATCCGGGTAAAGTGAACACCGAGAAACGGGAAATCCGGGTTCGGCACGGGGTAGATCAGGTGCTTCGCAAGATGCCGCTTTTCGGGCCGAAGTTCGTAGTATTCCCCTCGAAACGGCACAATTCGGGCGGCTGGTTTCGCACCCGCAAGCCTCGCCACCCGATCACTTTGCAGACCGGCACAATTGATCAGCACTCTCGTCTCAAACCCGCCGCGCGTCGTTTCGAGCCGGTAGCCCTCGGCTTGTCGTTTAATCCCCTTCACTTCGGTTTCGAGTCTGAGCTCCCCACCATTTGCCACCAGGACCTCGGCGATCTTCTCGCTGACCTGCCGGTAATCGACAATCCCGGTTTCAGGCACCCGGATCGCGGCAAGACTTCTCACATGAGGCTCGATTCCCGCGGCCTCCCTGGCGTCGAGTTTTGAAACTGAGAGCCCGTGCTGCAAGCCGCGTTGAAACAACGCTTCAAGGCGCGGCAGCTCGCGCTCATCCGTCGCAACGATCAACTTGCCGCAAAGCTCATGACGAAGTCCGTGCTCCCGGCAGAACTCCACGAGGGCCTGTCGCCCGCGCCGCGAAAACTCCGCCTTGTGGCTCCCCGGTTTGTAATAAATCCCGCTGTGAATGACGCCGCTATTCCGGCCCGTTTGGTGCTCTGACCAGTGTTTCTCTTTTTCGAGGAGAAGAATTTTAGCCGCCGGGAAACGCTTCGCCAGAGCCAGCCCCGTCGATAGCCCGACAATGCCTCCCCCGATCACCGTGAAATCATACCGCATGCTCGGAACCTCCCGCCGCGCCGTTCAGAACTTCCTGGTAAAATCGGACATGCTCCTCGGCAATCCGCGCGGGAGCACATTTTTCGGCATAGCGCCGCGCGGCCGCTTTCAGGGTTTCGCGCGCCGGGTCATTCGCGAGCAATTCTTTAACTTTCACGGCACAATCTTCGGGATCTTCACTCCTGAAGAAAGCGAGGCATCCCGGCTCTCTTTCGGTGATTTCCTGATTCAGCGGGAGATCCGACGCGAGAACCGGCATGCCGTGCGCGAACGCCTGCGCGAGCGTTCCCGAGCCGGAAGTCTCGCGAAACGGCGCCAGAACGAGATCGGCCATTCCATAGAGACCCTCAAGATACTCCGGGTCGACATACCCGGTCGTCCACACCCGATCCGAAATGCCAAGCTCCCGGGCCTGGGCGAGGCAGCGCTCGTGAAAAGCGCGATCCTGGGCCCGTCGAAGCCCCCCCGCGAGGATCAGTGAAAGGCCCGTGCGGAATGACTTGCCGAGAGCCTGAAACGCACGAAGCGCGATGTCCTGACCCTTTTCAGGCGTGAAATAACCGAACACGACCACCTTTTTCGAACCCTGCGGAATCGATTTCAAGGATTCATGGATTTTGTGTTCAGCATTCCGTGTTGCCGGAACAAAATGCGGAATCGTCGTGAAGCGCGGAGCCCGCGATTTTTCAACCGTAGCGAGCTGGTGCCGCGAATGAACGATCACGCCGTCGACCTTGCCCCAGGTTTGGAAATTCCAGTAACGGGCGAAATGGCGGATAAAGAATGCGTTGGTCAGCGCGCGCATGGGCGTCTGCCAGCCGCGGGCTTGCACCGGATATCGGTAGGAGAAATCGAAGACACTATGCCCGGTCAGGATAACCCGCGCCTTCGGGAGAGCGGCGCGAACCTTTTTCAACCAGCCGGGAAACGAATAACGGCCGGGGATTTTCGAACCGAAAAGCCCGTATTCATGCTGGACATGAATGAGCGAGGGCTCAATCCGCACGAGCTTTTCGATTGAATCATTCACGTCTCTCTCAGTCCTGAGCGGCGCATGAAGCGCTTCGCAGACCGGAAATCCCGCTTCAACCCATTTTTCGCGCACCTCGGGCCAGAGAACATCAGAATACGATTGAATGCCGCCCTGCTTTTCGGGCGCGATCCAAAGGAGTCGGGAGCGGGAAGGGGTCATAGAACCGAATATAGCAGGCGGAGGGCTCTTGGCAAGGATTGGGGTCTGCGATAGGTCTATTCTGATGAAAGCCTGGATGACGCAAGCCACCTCCGAGGAATCCGAAGCGCTGAAACAGCTCCTTTCGATTCCTTCGATTCGGGAAAAGAGAATTCTCGACATCGGCAGCGGGCGGGGGCGTTTTTTGATGGCCCTCCAGTCGCACGGCCTTCAGGCGACGGGAGTTGAAATCAACCCCCATCTCCGCCACGCACTCATCCAAAAAGGGTTCAAGGTACTTTCTCCCGAAGAGTTCCAGTCCGGCGCCTCTCAATACGACGTTCTCATTCTGTCGCATATTATCGAGCACTTTGGCCCGGCCGAGCTCTTGGATTTTCTCGGGTCTTACCTGAAACGCCTCTCGGCGACCGGGCACCTCCTGATTCTGACGCCTTTACTCAATCCGGATTTCTATGACGACTACGATCACGTGAAGCCGTACACCCCCGGAGCTATTTCGCAGCTCCTCTCGGGCGATGCAGGCGACCAGGTTCAAACCAATCTCCCTTTTCAAGTGAAACTGAAGGAACTCTGGTTCAGGAAAACCCCGTTCCGTTTCAAATTTTTTCGCGCGGCTTATTTAAAAGAAGGCCTGGTGATCCGTTCCATCAATCTATTCCTCGCGTTTCTGTTCCAGCTCAGCTTCAGGACCTTTGGAAAAAAGGACGCCTGGATCGGCTTATTCCAAAGAACCGGCTCATGATGTCCCGATTCGTAACGCTCTTCAGATATGACCTGGAACCCGTTCACCTCTTCAAGGATGTCGGGCAAATTCCCATCACCTTTTCACGCTGGGGCTATCAGTCCCGGATTGTCGGCTTCTGGAAAACAAAACCGGACCACCCCGCGGCCGAACAGATCAGCCGAATGCGCCCCAATTCAAGAAAGCTTCGAACTCTCTGGCTCCTTTTTTACATTCTCCTCCACGCGAAGCGAATCGCCGTTCTAAACCTCTATTTCTGGGGCAAAGACACGTTCCTCCTGGGCTCCCTTTACAAGCTCCTCAATCCGGACGGCTTTCTTTACGTGAAAACCGATGTCATTCCGGGGCTCATCAGGCAAGAAGACCCGAGGGGGCTTGCCCTGCGGCTTCGGAGCCATTTTATCCGGATCGTGAACGCTGTTTCGGTCGAAACCCGCCGGGCCAACGACCTCTTCAAAGAGCTCTTTCCGGAGCTGGGAACAAAGTTGCTGTACGTTCCGAACGGAGTCGATCCGGACCTGCTCGGTTCGCCGCCGCACGGGGATAAGGAAAACATCATCCTCTCCGTCGGATCGATCGGCCAGCCGGTCAAAAATCATGAACTCCTCGTGTCCGGCTTTCTCGCCCTCAATTTGCCGGGTTGGAAGCTCGTCCTCGTCGGGCCGGTTTCGAATCCGTTTCGTGAATGGATCAAGAATCACCCGGAAGATCCTCTCGGTTCGGGAAGAGTGGTCTTGCGCGGGCCGACGACGAGCCGGGAAGAACTCGCGCAGTGGTACCGTCGTGCGCGGGTTTTCTGCCTGAGTTCGCGATACGAGAGCTACGGAATCGCGCTCCTTGAGAGCCTCTGCTTCGGCGCCTGCGCCGTCGGAAGCGACACGATCGAAAGTATCGAGGATTTTTCGAACGCGACGGGAATGGTGGAGGTTTTTAAAACCGGCGATTCCGAGTCACTTGAAAAGGCGCTCAAAAAAGCCATCGCCAGATCCGAGAAGGACAGCGACTTCCTGCAAAGACAAGCGATCAAAGTGCGCGATCAGTATGATTGGAGCCGGCTCCTGAGCCCCATCCGGGAATCACTTTCGTCAAAAACGCATTCTCTTCGGTAAAGCCGAGCAACCGAAGCGACCGAATTGCGGCAAGCACGGCCAAAACAGCCCCGAATACCACCACGAGGAGAAAGCTCCAGGTATTCACGTCGAGAACCGTCCGCAACAGACTGAACAGCCCTCCGAGCCCAAGCGACAAGGCAACGACACCGAGAAGACTCACGCCCGCCCTCCGCGATTCCGAAAGCAAGCCCGCCAGCATCACCGTGCCGACGAGCAAGTGCATGAGGCTCCAGGAGAGCGGGAAGGCATAGACCTGGTACACACGGCTCAGAAAGACGTTCCCCGCGATCACGCCCCCTTGAACGAAGATGGTCACGAATACGAGACGGGACAATCTTCCGGACGCGATCAGCGCCTGCCCCATCGCGCTGAACAGAATCGCGCCGATGATTCCGGGGACGAACAGCCTGAGGAGATCGGCCGTCAGCAGGACCGCGGTTTCATCGAAAACGCCGCGTTTCAGCAGCACGCGGGTAAACATCTCCGGCGCGACGAACAGCACAAGTAGCAGCGGGATCGAGCCCAGAATCATCATTCGGGCCACGCGTGCGGTTTCGGCATAAAACAAACTCAGATTTCTCGTCCCGAAGTGGTTTGCAAGCACGGGGCCGAGCACGGTCGCGATCGAAGCCGTCACGATTCCGAGGGGAACATCCAGAAATTTTCTGGCGTAGTCCAAGCCCGAGACATTCCCCACCCCGATTCGGGACGCGAGAGCCCGCTCCGTCAGGACCGCGAGCTGGGAAAAAATCAGGGGAAGAAACATGGCTGCCGAAAACGCGAAGCACTCTTTGAATCCCTGCATTTTGGCGCGGCCGATTTCGCGAAGTCCGATGCCGTTCTTTGCCAGTTCCCGCCAGAGGACGATAAACAAAACAAGCAGGTTGAGCAGAGTTCCGAGCCAGAGCGAGTAAATTCCCCATTTTTCGGCGAAGAACACCACAAGGAGTGCGTTCACAAGCACCCCCGCGATCCCGAACACCTCGGGGATGAAGTAAACACCGTATAGATTGAGCACTCCTGCGAGCAAAGTCGTCAGTTCTGAAAGCGCCAGAATGGGAAGCGAAATCAGAACCAGGAAACGAAGTGAAGAAAAGGCTTCGGTCCCTCGCTCGTACCCGAAGAGGGAGATCAGAATATCGACAAACGGAACACTTGCGAGCGAGATCAACAGCGTGAAGAGGGTCATCCACTTGATGACCGAAGTGACGGACTGCCTGAATTCAGCTTCCGACGAAGCACGGATATGCGCCAACTTGGAACGAAAGGTCTCGTTCATGGGCCCGAACGCGAACTGAACGAGCGCCGTTATGATGGAAATCGCGACCACCCATTGATCGCGGGCGAGCGTGATCCCGAAATAGCGCGCCATGATCATGACGCTGAAAATTCCGACGGCCGCTTTCGCGCCCTTCAAAAGAGCGATCCCCAGGGTAATGCGCCTCGGGCTCTTCTTCTCAAAAAACGATAGCCATCGTTTGATCATTGTCTTATCTTCCTAGTCGGGCTCCTCGGCCAGTCGAGGTACCCGGATTTGTTTATGGAAGGCTACTACTCCAATTATCGCTCAGAACTGATGCCTTTTGTACCCGAAAGGCTCACGAGAGCCCTCGACGTGGGTTGTGGCGACGGCACGTTCGGGATGGCGCTGAAACAGTCCAGGCCGTTCGAGGTCTGGGGTATCGAACCGGTCGCGGCCGCGGCTAAAATCGCGGGCTCACGTCTCGATCGCGTCATCCCCGAAGGGGTTGAGACAGCCATTCCGAAACTCCCGGACAGTCATTTTGACGCTGTGTTTTTCAACGACGTTCTGGAACATCTCATCGATCCAGAGGCCGTTCTCCGCGCTATTCGACCCAAACTGCTCCCGAACGCGACTCTTGTCGCTTCGCTTCCGAATGTCCGTTACCTGCCTCATTTACGCGACCTGCTCGTCCGAAAAGATTGGAAATACGCCGACTCCGGGATTTTGGATCGCACCCATGTCCGCTTCTTCACTGACAAGAGCGCGCGAAAGATGCTCGAATCCTGTGGTTATGAAATCACCCGGGCCGAAGGGATCAACGGCCTTCCGATCTGGAAGATCCTGCCCTGGACCCTCTTAACTTTCGGTAGTCTCCGGGACACGAGATACCTGCAGTTTGCGTATCAGTTCCGCGCAACGTCCCGCTGAAGGTGCAAAGAGCCCGTGCCAAAAGGCCGGGATCAGGACGGCGATATTCGACCACTTGCGATCGAGCGCGAGTCTGACGAGGCGTTTCGGCAAATGATAGGCTCCCATCCACGCCACTGCCGCCACGAGCTGAAGCAAAGACCCATTCCTTTTTACGAACCAGAGCCGGTTCCGGACCATGAGATATTCCTTGAGCCGCGAAACCTTTCGCATCGAAGCGCCGCCCTCGTGAAAAATCCGAGCCTTCTTCACGAGTGCGAGCCCGAACCCCGCCCTCGCCGCGCGGACGCAGAAATCTGACTCTTCGTAATACGCGAAAAACGACTCGTCGAGCAGTCCGATTCGTTTCACCACCTCGGTCCTGATCATAAAACAACAGCCGTGAATCATGCCGCATTTCACGAGTTCCGACTTGGGCTGCTCGAAAGAATAAGGTGTGCTTCCCGTCCAAAGCGAAATCGCTCCTTGCGCGATCCAGCCGGTCGGGGAATCACTTCCGGCCCGGATGAGCGGCCCCGCGATTCCCAATGAGGGGTCCCTTTCCATGGCCGCGACAAGCTCTGCCAGGAACCCGGGCTCGGGTTCCGTGTCATCGTTCAAAAGAAGGAAATAATCGCAATCCCCTTGATCCAGCAAACGGCGCAAGCCGCGGTTCACGCCACCGGCAAAGCCGAGATTCCTTTCTTCTTCGAGAAGCTCGAGATTTTCTGCGGGCAGCCCGGACCAGGTTTTCTTAAGCTCTCTCAGCCCCACGCCAAGCTTTTCGCGACAATCAGCTGAGGAGCCGTTATCGACGACAAGAATTTTGCAGTTCGGGTAATCGAGTTTTTTCAACGAAAGCAGACAAGCAAGGACTTGCCCGGGAGCGTTCCAGCTGAGAATGAGGATTCCGACCCGGGGCGCGTTCATGACTCGAGGTAAGCTTTCCAATCATGCCCGGAGGCGATTCCGGTCGACTCCAGATGGGTCGCGATCCCCGGAACCGGGACCCAGAGCTTGTATCGGGGCGAAACGAAATTTCTCAGGCCCCCGTGCTTCCAGGCGCGGGCGTAGATCGTGAATTCGTCCCAGTTCTTCATGCTGGACACAAGTCTTCGCGGTGAAAATAACCCCATTTTGGTAAGCAGCAACCAGGTCGCCGCGTCCGTTGCGCCTTGCGCGAAATTAGAAAAAAAGGGCCAGGTCCGGTTGAGAACCGAACGCGTTGTCAGGAATGTAAGACAGGTCGAAGCCGCCGAGCGCCAGGACCGGCCTTCGAATTCTTGAGTCTCGCTCGGAACCTGGTGCATGGGATGGGAATAATAATCGGGGTGATCGTAAGGGGTTACGAAATCGACATCCCTGCCCTTCCGGATGAAATTCACGAGCTGCTGGAACTCTCCCGGCGCATAGCCGTAATCATCTTCGGCGAAATAGACGAGTTCAGCGTCTTCCTGCTCAAGAAGAATTTTTCCTTGAAGCTGAAAGGTCGAAGCGTTGCCGATTTTATCGGTGTTCACGAAGATAAGCTTCCCGGCGGGATGATGTTTCTCGAATGCCGCCCGGTATTCAGACGGGCAACCGTCAAGGATGACCCAGATCTTGGCGTCCAAGCCGGTCAGGCTTCGCGTGAAACTTCGAAACGCGGCTTCGGCAAGCAGAAGCTTATTGTCCTGATGAAGAATCGGGGTCTTCGAAACCCCCGGGTAAACCCGGTAAGCGATGGCTAAGTCCATGACTGCATCTTATCCCTGTCCATAAACACCCAAGCAAACAAAAAGAACGCCAAAATCATCGCATGATTCAGGACGAACCACGGATGATCGGCGAGCCCCATCACCAGGGTCGCGCAAATCCCGCCGATGAGCGCTGAAGCAGCCAAGGACCGAACTCGCCAAGTCTGTACGAGTGCGATGAGCCAGAGCGCCAGATGAAAAAGCCCCCAAAGCCAGCCGCGGGCTTTGAATTGCTCCAAGATGAGGCTGTGCGTGTGGGAGGGGTCGATAATTCCACGTTTTTCGTATTCTTCCTTGGGTGTGCACGCGTGGCCGAGTGGATGCTTCGCGACTTCGGAGAGGTTGAGTTCATAAAGACGCTTGCGTTGCAGCACCGAGGCATGCGCCGCAGTCGGGGCGCCTCCGGGCGCTGGCCCCACTCCCTCCAGCTTGGCGGAACTGGAAAAGAGTGGCGAAACTCTTTTCGAGATCAGGTCCTTGGGTGAGATCAGCAGCACGCCAGCCAAAATACTCGCAAAAACCGCGATGGCGACCGCGAGGACCCGCTTTCGCCTGGAAATCCACCAGAGATGTCCGAAGAAAGCGAACCAGCCGGCCAACATTCCAATGAAAGGGCCACGCTGCGTCGTCCAGAGGGAAAGAACAGTTGATAAAATAGCGAAAGGGAAGAACCCGAACGCGATTCGTACGCGCTGCTCGGGCCATCGCTGCCAGAGCGCAAACCCCAGGACCCAAGGGAGCCACATGAGCAGCTTTCCGAGTGAGGCGACATCATAAAAACCCATGAGGAATTGGAGATCACCACGAGGGGGAATTTTGCGCAGCGGGTCGAAAAGGTGCGTATTCACCCAGGTCAGCACCTCGGGAGAAATGAAATTGAGAAGAACCGAGCCGTAGACAATGCCTGTCCAACCGATCAGGACCGCAAACAGCCCACGCTTTCCACACAGGAAAACACTCATCACGGCCGCAACTCCGAGCACCAGAACGGCCCATTCCCGCACGAGCGCAGGCGGAACCGGATTGCACCCAAGTCCGCCTGTGATTGTCCCGAGAGTTCCGAGCACAAGCCCCGTCAAAAGGACCGTCCTCAGGCGGACGGGCAAATCGGCCCAGCGGGACCACAGCCAGATAAAAATGAGAGGGCTCGCCAATTTAAGAGGATTAATCGGCCCGGCATAGCGACCGAGAAATGGCCATTCCGCGTAAAGGGACTGCGAAAGAGCCGTGAATGAGGGGAACATGCCGAGGATGGCGGTGGCGAGGAGGAGGGGTCTTACCTCACTGAACTTTTGGAGCATTGTCCATTTCGACTCACTAGTGCCCGATTGTGGCAGACCGGTATTCATTGCACGCCTCTATGACGGAACTCACCTCTTTTTCAGTCATCGTCGGGTCCATGGGCAAACTCAAAACGGTCCGATGAATTTCTTCAGTAATGGGGAAATTCGACAATCTCAATTCTGAATAAGCGTTTTGGTGATGGGGTGGAATGGGGTAATGAATCAAGCTTCCGATGCCTCGAGCGGCAAGATGCTTCTGAAGACTCTCTCTGTCGGCGGTGCGGACAACAAATAAATGCCAGACGTGGCCATAGCGTTCCGGGCACCCCGGAAGCGTGATCACGGGATTCCGGATCTCCTTAAGATACCGGTCAGCAATGCTCCTTCTGATCTCATTTTCTGCATCCAGGCAACGAAGCTTTTCGACGAGAATCGCGGCCTGAAGTTCGTCCAGGCGACTATTCACACCTTTTAGTTCATTTACGTATTTCTGACGTGAACCATAGTTCCGTAAACATCTGACGGTATCGGCGAGAGTGTCATCGTTCGTGGTAACAGCCCCTCCATCCCCCAGCGCCCCCAGGTTCTTGCCCGGATAAAAACTGAACCCTGCCGCGTCCCCAAGAGAGCCGATGCGCTGGCCCTGATAGAGTGCGCCGTGAGCCTGCGCACAATCTTCAAGAACGAACAACGAATGCTCTTTTTTCAACCGGACCAGAGCCGGGCTGAACGCGGCCTGTCCATAAAGATGAACAACCAGAACCCCCTTTGTCCGGCTGGAAAGCCTTTCTTCAATTTTCGAAAAATCAAGATTATACGTTTTCGGATCCGGCTCAACGAGAACTGGGACAAGCCGATTTGCGGAGATGGCGAGAATGCTCGCGATATAGGTATTCGCGGGAACGATGACCTCATCACCTTCTTTGATCCGGCCCAGTTCCATGTAGCCCCGTAGGGCGAGGACCAACGCATCAAGACCATTCGCGACGCCCAAAACGTGCTTGACCCCGCAATATGCCGCGAACTGCTTCTCGAAGCCCTCGAGTTCTTTACCGAGGATGTACCAACCCGAATCAAGAACACGTTCCATGGCCTTCAGAACAGCCGTCCGATGATTGGCATTCACCCTGCGTAGATTCAAAAAATCAATCAAGTGCGAACGAGCTCCAGGAATTCGTCGTAATCACGGATGTAATCATTCCGATCGTACGGATCAGAGGCCAAGACCAACAATACGGCATCCGGGGTATACTTATATTGAACACCCCAAACCATTGGCGGAATATGAATGCCGGTCGAGAGATCATCCAGAAGAATCTCCTCCCGATTGCGTCCATCGTCCACCACTACAGAACATGAACCTTTGACGCAAATCAAAAACTGATGGCATTTGCGATGGGCGTGCTCTCCGCGAACTTTTTTGCTGGGGACATCAAACACCATGAAGATTCGTTTCGGCTGGAAAGGTAACCCTTTGGCGTGCTCGAGAACAGCAAGGTTGCCTCTCATATCCTTTACTTCGGAAAGCCGGACCAGTCCCACGCCTTTAACGTTTGATTCCCATTTCGAGGAGGCGGTCAGCGGAGCCGCGCTCGCTTTGATTTCGGGAGTTGTGGAATTGACATACCCCGAAACAACCGCAGGGTTGCCGACCACGATCGCGTTCGGGGGCACATCACGCGTCACTACTGCGCCCGCTCCGATCATCGCATTCTTGCCTACCGTAATTCCGGGCAGAATGGTCGCATTGGCACCTATTGATGCGCCCTTTTGAACGACAGTCTTAAGAAATTTTTCTGGATATTGCTTGCTGCGAGGAAACCGATCATTCGTAAAAGTAACGTTCGGGCCAATGAAGACATCATCTGCCAGAACTACGCCGTCCCAGAGCTGAACGCCGCATTTTACGGTAACGCGATTCCCGATCGAGACATCATTCTCGACAAAGACCCCGTCGCAGATATTACATTCGTCTCCGATTTTAGCCCCAGGGAGCACATGAGCAAAAGCCCAGATCCTGGTATTCTGCCCAATGCTCTTGGATTCTACGATCGCTTTTTCGTGAATAAATGTTCCAGGTAAACTCATCGTGAATTGCTCGCTTATCCGCCTATAACAACCGTCTAGGTCGGGAGAATGCAAGGGAAAACATTTTGCACCACACAATAGGCTAATGCGATCCGACATTCCGGGTTAATTTTAAGAGTTCCTCTTTCAAGGTCGTGCTCCAAATTAACGCCGCCTGCTTTGTCGGGTGCGCCGAATCGTAGAAATGGCTATTTTCGTTTAAATCTCTGAGGTCCATGTAACGAACCCTCGGATTCGTGAATAGCGGCTTTATTAGCTCGCTCTTCAAGCTCTCGTAGCTCTTCAAATACAAAGATGCACTCTGATGCCACTTCGGAATGGGGAGATCCAAGATAACGAGCTTCCCGCCATTCTTCTCAACGAGCTGCGCCAACTCAATGACCGCGTCGAACTGCTCTCTTCCGAGAGAGCCGTCGGGTGATCCCATGTACTCTCGCCAAAAAGCGAACGCCCTCTTCTTAAACTCGTCATCAACGGAACCCGAATACGGTATTCGTATCTGAATCCCTGACGCCAATACAAATAACCGGCGAAGCAAGGTATACGGGCCAAAAAGGCTCAGATAATGTAGGCGCAAATCCTGTACCCGGGTCGAAACCGGTAAGATCTGATGATCTTTAAATTCGTAACCACCGTATCGTTTCAGCTCAACCTGAATATCAGTTTGCTTGCCTGGACCCCAGCGCTTCGCATTTTCTACGAAATTGCCAAACCATATGCCCACAACAAGAGTCGTGTGTTTCCGCTCGTCAGAACTAAGTACCTCGTACGTTAATTCCACGATCTGCCGAATCTGGGTGATGTTGGACGCGCCGACCGCAAGATTGTGCACCGAATATTCCGGCAAGGCAGGTTCTATGAGTTCCGGGCGAAAACCCTCTCGAACGTTCGATGAACCTAAAAGAACAATCTTCTTTCCGCCTGATTTCCTGATCAAATCACGACCCATGACTACGGCGACCGGCTCCGGGGCAAAAACGTTGTCCGTCAACTCGGTATCGAGACGATTCATTCTACTAACATGAATAGCCAAAGCCCCGGAAAAAACAATATGGATCGCCGCGAACGAAATCAGTACCCAAGCCAACTTTTCAAAAATGCGCCTGAGATTTTGCATCAAAACGCCTTGTAAACAAACTCGACTGATCGTTTTCCCAAAACCAGTACTGTGACCAAAGCAAATAGCATCGAGCCAAGATAGAAATGCGCGAATCCCGGCGAAAAACAAAACGCCTGGACCGGCGCAAGCACCCGTTCACGCAAAGCAGTACTCAGGTACCGGCTGGCGGCGACAATTACTCCCGCCAGAAATGTCAGGAGCAGAAACGCCCCGATCACGCACAGAACACCCATAACGCTCAGAACCCTTGAGTACAGCTCGTCCGTACCCCAGACACAGACTAGAGCGATGCTAAAATAAGCAAAAGTTCCCCCTGTGCATAGGGCTTTATAATAATCATTTGCGCAAATACGTTTGTAAAAAGTCTTACGCATCCTGGCCTGCATGTAATTCTGATAAAGCTTGTTTACGGCAACACCAATACCGAGAAATAAGCCATAAAACAGAAAGACCCCGGTACTTCCATGCCATAAACCCATCAAAACGAAAGTCACGAAAAACGCAATCACGCCCAATGAGGACCTCGCGGCAGCTCGCGGCGTCAAGTCTGTAAGCTTTCTTAACAACGGGTTGAACAAATAAGTTCGGAACCAATCCGAAAGCGTGATATGCCACCGCGACCAAAAATCCAAAAAATTAGAAGCCGCGAAAGGCGCATTGAAATTCTCCGGCAGCCTGAATCCCGCCAGGGTTCCAAACCCAACCACGACATCCATATATCCTCTGAAGTTGATATAAAGAAAAAGGGTGTAACTCGCGGACGCGAGAGCGAACGAAATCACCCAGGCGGGAGAACCCAAGGGAATACCAAGAGCTAAATTCGCAATATTTTGCGAATGGGAAAAAGGCATTTTCTGGATTAGGCTGCAGATAACAAGTAACTCCAGATAACCCATCAGAATACGGCCGAACGCTGTCAAAACTTCCTTGTCAGTCAATTCAAGCCGTCCTAGCCCGTCATCCTGCTTCGCGTAATCCTGATATCGCTGAATGGGGCCCGACAGGAAAGTCAGGAAAAGGCACATGTAATTGAAATATCGAATAATGGTAATCCGCTCATTTATCGCGCCTTGGGACACGTCCACCAAGAGATGAATCAACCTGAACAAGAAATACGAGAGGCCCACAACGGTGTACTCGGTCGGAATCTGTGGAACCCGGTCAAGAATGGAATATTTTTTGAGAAAGACGAAAAAGAGAATCGTAGACACAAGTTGAAATGTGATCACAACACCGCGCGGCCTGCGCTGCGAAACCCAAACAAGCAGATACCCGTAGGTTAGAAACAGAAAGATGGCAATTCCGTGTGAAAACAACGGCAGAAAGGAAAGTATAAAAACCAGATTCACCGCCGCTAGCGAAAAACCCTTCTGCCATTCCCGATTAGAAAGATTCAACAGGATAATGGCCCCGAAGACAAGCAAAAGGAAATCAAACGACGCAATTGCCATTTTACTTCGTTGCGCGTTCAACCAGAATGTCGATCATCGCACCAACATCTTGAAGCCTTCCAACCTCCGCGGCGTTCAGCCTGAGCCCGAATTCTTTTTCGATCGTGACGACCAGGGAAATATGCATGATGGAATCCCAGCCATCGATATCAGCGGCCGTCGTCCTTTCGGACAAATTAATTGCGAAGTCGTCAAAAACTTCGATAAAAATCTGATTTAGCCTTTGAAGAATGTGCTTCCTATCTCGATTCATTTTCGTTCTCCAATTCTGTTTGCCCCAAAACTCAATACACCGGAATCTGGCGGATAGAGGTATCCCGCATTTTGAGATCAGGACTCAGAGTTAAGACCCATCTCGTCGAAGAGGGCGACTGATCCAGCATCGAATAACCCAGCCTCTCGTAAAGCCCCGCGACAAGAGTGTTCTTCTTAGTCGGAACAAATACGCCAATGATGCGTTCCGCACCGAGATTTTTTGCGGACAAAATAATTTCGTTATTCACGAATTCTTCCATTCCCCGGGACAACACACGGCAACTCATGACCCAGGTATCGACTAGGACGTCAACGCCGCTTTTGCGCAAAATCACGACAGATATCAGGCCATTGTCGCCGAACCGATCTCGCATTTTAAAGAAGCGGCAGACGACATTCGGGTCTTTTGAAAGCGCTTGGATATCAGCTTCAGAGTATCGATTTCCGGTAAGATGAAATTGATTGCTCTTATTAATGAGTTGGGCCATGCGCGGGAGATTCAGCTGATCGACGTGACCAACACAAGCTTCCATTTCTAAGCTTTCGAGGAATTCAGATATATTTGAGAACTTCGTTTGGAAAGCTTTCCGCTCAGCATTATCTCGATACATCTGATTTCGTGCGCCATCCTCCTGAGAGAAGGTCACCGTTTCAAAGAGCAGTTCTCGATCCAAAGCACGAATATAAAGGGCGGGATCTTCGGGCAATTCGGGAACAGTCACCTCGGGAACCATTCGCCGGACCAGGTCTCGTTCAACAGGATTATCATCCACGAAAACGAACGAATCCAACCCGAGTTCCAGAACTTGCGCAATATGCCTGATATTGTCAGCCTTGTTATCCCAATTAGCCCTGAAGACGGCAATATCATCCAGCCTCAACACCATATCGGGATGATTTTGAAACGGCAATCTTGCGGCATCCGGCTCGTTCTTCGAACAGACGGCGAGCACGATCCCTCGGTTTTTCAGCTGCTTCAGATATCGCTGAAAAGCAACGAAAGCTTCGCCATCAGCGCCCGTCCCCAGACGTATCCCGCTGACGCCGTCATCACCAATAACACCGCCCCAAAGGGTGTTATCCAAATCCAAAACAAGAACTTTTTTGGAGGCCCCCTTGATCGCCTGAATCAGCCGAGCCCCGGAAAACGCGACATGCCCAATCGCGTCGAACGAAAAAGCGTGTTTTGAATGATACCAATAGCGTTCGTCAAACCATCTGTTCTTTCCGTAAATTGCTGAAGCAAACTCCAGGTCAAAAACGGAAACCCCCGAAACCAAAGATCTTGCGAGACAGAGATTATATTCGCGCAAAGCATTCGCCCTGCTCCAAAGCACCGAACTTTCGTAGTTTCCGAAGCTCCGCGAAAGAGGCAGATCAGCATTATTTTGAATAATAAATGCTGATGAATTGCGCTTCAGTGCATCCCAGATCGCAACTGAAGCCTCCACGGCCTGATCGATCTCTCTCCTGATACCGTCAATTGAAGTACCCGACGAAATCTCCAATCTTACATCCCTGTGATTCGTAAAAAGCCAGACCACGGCGGGGTTAAAGGCATACAAATCGCTACACGGATCTAAAACCGTCTGATGGAGAGTGTCATAAGCCCCAACAAAAAATTGGCCCCTATACCCATTGAGAGCCAACCAGAAACAAAAAACATCGACGAATTGATCCACAGTGCTTGTAGGCAAAATCGCAATCGAGATCGGACGCAAATTAAGGTGTTCAGCATCGATCGAGCGATAGACCTTCGCAAGCCGCTGCTGAACCGGAAATTCGAGCCCGGGGTCCGCCAGAGTCCGAAGTTTCGCGAATGCCTCGCGATGCCTGGACTCCTTCAGCAAACGTTGAACTTCTTTCAACCCCGATTTGAATTCTTCGCTTCCAATCATGCCGTCCCCCCCACGCCGTTTAACTTTGTAGCAAGGTTCCGAAACCCGGTATGGTTGTCATCGAAAGCCCCCTGGATCTGCGATAACATGATACCGTTCAAATTGCGCTGAATCTCACTGATGTCCGCGAACGAAAAGCCCTGATCCAGCATATACGCCAAAAACCAAAGGCTGGTGTCAGGATCAATAAAAACGCTGTTCTTAATTTCACTAAAAGCCGCGATCTTATGTTCGTAAGCACGCCTTGAGTCCATCGTGCGATGACTCCATTTGTTCCCCGCCCCGGCGAGACCAAATGCGTCCCGCTGTTCGTGAACAGGCGTGTTTTCGGAATAATAAAATTCCTTAAGAGAATAGAACTCAACTCCCGTGGAGTTAACAAAATCAATGTTAGATAAAACCGTCTCGTCCGTTTCACCTGGAAATCCCAACACGAAAGCGGCGAGCGACACGATACCATTATTCCTGAGGTGCCCAACTCCCCGGCGAAACGCGTCCCCGTTGGCGCGTTTATTCATGCTCTTCAGAACGGAATCGTTGGCCGACTCGATTCCAAGATAAACGCAGCTACAACCAGAATCCTTCATCAAAGCGGCTGTCTCAGCATCGACATATTGAACACGCAAAAAAGAGGACCATTCAAAATCGAACTTTGAAAGTAACCTGCAGATACTTCGAAAGCGCTCAGCCGGAACATTAAAAGTATCGTCCAAGAACACCAAACGACGCACGCCTGGAATTCTCGATATGCTTATCAGGTGTTTTTCGAGGACATCCAAGGACATCGTGTGCAAGCCCTTGCTTAATCGAGGGTAAGAGCAAAACGCACACGAGAAGGCGCACCCGGAAGCGCTCCTTAGCTGGAGCGTGGACCGGACAAAGGAGGTTAAATCGAGACGATCCCAATCGGCTGGCGCATCATCAAGCACGGGATCGTTCCAGCGGGTAACTGTTTTTTGAATTTGGGCGCTATCGTTTATCTTTTCACGGAAAAACAAATTATTCACTTCGGAAAGCGAGGCACCAGCATGCTTGCGAGCCAGAACCAAATCGCGGAGGTCCGACTCGGAATTGAAGCTGTGAATGGCGTAATCGAGTCCCAATCTCAACATAGCCCGTTCCAAAGCCGCCGAATCATCCGACTTTACCTGTGCATTGACGAAAGCGCCGCCGATTACGATAGAAGCATCAGGGAACCGAGACTTGATTTTTTTGCTGATACGACCGACTTCCGAATAGTTCAGGTGAAACGTGCAGGATATGCCAATGAGCGGCGGCATGGAGGAGCGCTCATACATTTCGCAGAACAGATCCCACTCGGCGTCAAAATTATTAATGATGCCAGTTCCAATCCCGAACTGCCTCAAATAATTGGCAAGATGAACGCCTACAAAGCCCGGCAGGTTCCAGATATTTAAAAGCTCCCTCCTTTGGACAAAGTCGGCCTCATTCCAAAACACCCCTCGGCGAATCTTGTTCAGGACATCCAGATGCGAACGGAACCCGCCCTGGTAGTGGATCATCCTCGGATAAATCAGTTCAGAACAAAGCGACAACCGGTCAAGCGGTATCTTAGAATACTCAGCATAGTTGACTACGTCAGACTGGGAAATGACGATCAAATCCATAAAACTTGTAATCCGATTTTTAAGTAGGAGGATACTACTTCAAATCCCGCCACCAAGATAGTGATTTTGGAACCAGGCTTTAATCTTCTTTGGCCAATTCCTGCGTGAATGCAACGTGAGCTTTTCCAGCAACGAGCTGCAAACCTGTAGCGATATTCTCAATCGCAACCTTGAAGATGACCGTCCGGGTAGCTAACGAGATCTGATCGACGGCTCCAGTCACCCTGACCTCATCGCCGCCGTAGGTGGGGGCAGAAAACCGTAAATTCAGTGACAAGAGCAGCGCGTTCTGACCGGGAAGATGTACCCCGATCAATCTTGAGATCAGTGCGGTCAAGAGAGCCCCATGGGCGACCCGTTTTGCAAATCCCCTTTTTCGGGCAAAGGCACTATCCACATGCAATGAACTGCAATCACCCGAAAGAGCAGTGAACTGGTCGATCATATCCTCGGTTATGCGCTGCTCGAACGAAAAACCCGCCCCCTGCTTCATGTCCTCTATAGTCAACGTCGACAAGCCGCATCCCATTTAGAAATCCCTTGGAAAGTTGTGAGGGTACTTGGCTTTGAGTTCAGACGGCAAAAGAGCAGTTTCGAGGCCTTCAATTGCCGCTCGCCCCATCGTCAGTACGGCTTGTTCTGTACTTCCCCCCATATGGCAGCTGCCGAGAAAGGTTCCGCTAGAAAACAACGAACACACTCCTGGCGGCTCTTCGCTAAAAACATCAAGAGCGGCACCGGCCAAATGGCCTGTTTCCAACATACTCGAAAGGGCAGTTTCGTCGATCAACCCCCCTCGGGCCGCATTAACCAATAGCGCGCCTTTTTTCATAAGGGACAATTTCGAAGCACTCAGCAAGTTACGGGTCGACGAATCGAAAGGAAGATGAATAGTAACAATGTCAGAGCGTCTGAGTAGGTCATCCAATGAAACAGGAGTCACCCCATAAAGGGAGTAGAAATCAGAATAATCGACGATATCAAATGCGAGTAGACGACAGCCGAATTTCTCGAGCAGAAGAGCAACTTCTTTACCAACATGCCCGCAACCGACGATACCGACAGTCAAGTCGCTGAGCTGACGGCCTCGAAGCTGACCCCATTTCCCTTTAAGCAGTCCGCAATGTGCCTCCGGCACCCGATGCGATAGCATGATCATGAAACCAACGGCAAGCTCGGCCACTGACCGGCGGTTTACCCCAGGCATCCAACCGAGCTTTACGCGACGTTCTTCCAAAGCACGCAAGTCAATCATGTCGAGCCCGACACCATATTTCGAAATCAAGCGAAGCCCGGGCAGCTGCTCGAGAACATCCGCACGAATCTCCTCCAGTCCCGTGATCGCGCGATCGCATCCCTTAAGAAAATTCACCAGGTCAGCACCAGAAAGAGACTTACCTAGGTCGTTAAAGCGGATATTCGAGTATCGCGCAAGCAACTCCGCTTTCAAAACGGGGTGTTGGGAAAACGACCGTGACGCAACTCCGATTCTGATGTTGTCGCTCATTTTTTCAGGCCCTCCAGGTACTCGGTACAAGCACACTGAAACGCTTTATCCGGCTTGAGCCATTTCTTTTCAAATTTCCAACCACCAACCGGGATAATGACCCCAAGCCCCTGTTCGCTGTTTTTCTTATCGCTGCCGATTCCTGAAAGAAATTTCTCGGGGCAGATCGCCACATCTTTACTCATTTTGTAATTCTCGAATAATGTCGCGTGGCATTTGTCAAAAACGCGGCCCTTCTCAAACCCCAGACGAGCAGAAACCCAGTTCGCCATGTCCATGCCCATCGAAACGGCCACGCCATGTGGAATGGCAAATCCGGAGGAGCTCTCAATGGCATGTCCAAAACTATGACCGTAGTTCAAAAGGTTTCTTTGTCCCGTATCAAACTCATCCGCTTCGATGTAACTCTTCTTTAAGTTCAGGGACAACAGGATGAATCGCTGTAATAAAGGTCCTGAAGCAGTCAAAGCCTTGTAAGATGCCGCGATTTTTTCGAATTCTGACTCACCCTCGAGCGCGCAGATCTTAAGGATTTCGCCGAGACCGCTCCGGATCTCAGCTTCCTCGAGGGTCTTGAGAAACATCGGGTTAATGACGACCTCGGTCGGCGGATAATAACCGCCGACGATGTTCTTTATGCCACCAAAATTGATGGAGCTCTTCGATCCAATACAGGAATCTGCCTGCGCGAGCAGGGTTGTCGGATAATAATTCCACTCAATACCTCTCATCAGAATGGAAGAAACAAAACAGGAAATATCCTGAATCACCCCGCCGCCGATGGAGAGTATCCTGTTCCCTCTCTTGATGCGTTTTTCTAGTAGCTTCGCGACGTAATTAACGCAATTCTGAAGGGTTTTATTCCCCTCGTTTGCTTGAATGATAAGTACCGAATCATTTTCGAGAGTTTTCTTGAGCTGATCTCGATAAATTTCGGCAACTTTGGAATCGATGATAACGTGAAATCGTATTTTCCCCTGAAAAACCGACTCGGGGCTTTCATCCTGGTCAATTCTCACCCGGTAATCACCGCGATAAGACCTTACGAGAAATTGCTCAGACACGAGAAAATCCGCCATCAATCGCTACGCACTGCCCAGTTAGAAACGAGTTCTGTTCGCTCACCAACCAGGCAACAAGCTCCGCGATCTCCTCCGGTTTGGCGAGTCGACGAGACGGCACACCGGCTACCATTGTTTTAATCCCAGCGTCGCCGAGAACCCTTCGCGTAAGCTCCGTATCCACGAATCCAGGAGCCACGGTGTTCGCCAGAATACCGAACTGCGCGTATTCTGCAGAAAGCGCGACAGTCATGCCGTCGAGGCCGAACTTACTCGCGGAATAGGCCGCGCGGCGCTCCTTGCTGATTTTGCCGAAAATGGATCCTACGTTCACAATGCGACCCCAGCCACGTTCGCGCATGCCGGGCAGGACGGCCTTACACAGCTCAAATGGACCCATGAGATTGACCCGCAGGACGCGTTCAAAGTCATCACTGGGCAAAGACTCAAAAGACTCGACCCGATTAATCCCGGCATTGTTGACCAGAATGTCTATTTTCAAATCGAGGATTCCGGTCAAGAAGGCGGCAACTGAGCCTTTATCTAAAAAATCGAGTTGTAAATAACGCGTGACGGGACAGCCGTCGGCTTGCGCCGCGGTGCCGGTTGCAATCACCTCGGCCCCCCTGTCCATCAGCTCGCGGGCTATGGCCAACCCGATCCCCCGAGTCGCTCCCGTTACAAGTGCTACACGCCCCACTAATTGACGTTCGTTTTTATGTGCTTGCACGTTTATTCGATTTTCCAGCTGGTTTAAGTGCTCGGAATATAGTGTGGCCATCCGGCTTTGTCTAGCGGGTTCTTCCCGAGTGATTCCTGGAATTGGCGGCAATAACTTGCTATTCAGTTATCGAGCAATGAAATCGAGCCAGTCGCTTACGAATAAAGTGAAGGAAGCCGGAAAGCACGCCCTGATCTATGGGTTTGGATCGGTTCTGCAATCCATGATCGGCTTTGTATTCATCCCGCTGTATACGAAATACTACACGCCCGAGATCTACGGAACTTTTTCAATTCTGACAATTTGTGGAACTCTGGCCGCGACATTATTCGGATTGGGTGCCCCATCCTCGCTGTCCCGATCCTATTTTGATTATTCAGCAGAAGAAGAGCGCGCGAAGGTTGCGAGCACCTCTTTGGCAATCGGCGCGGCGGGGTTTTGTTTATTGCTCCTGACCGGGATTTTCGCCTCACAACAGCTCTCGAATTCACTGTTTTCAACTGATCAATACTCAATTCACCTCCTTTTTACGATGACATCGTCTGGAATCGGAGTCCTCAATAACGTACTGAATGTACTCCTTCGTTTCAGAAGAAGATCAGTCGCGGTCATCTCGATCGGAGTTTCTTCCCTCCTGACTCAGTCCATTCTGATCTTTCTATTGCTCGTACATTTCAAATTAGGGATACTTGCGCCCATTCTCGGCGGCCTTATTGGCCAGTTTCTACAGTTCACGCTACTTACGGTTGTCGCTTATCGATATCTTTCCCCTAGGCTTCTCAATTCGGAACTTCCAGTCCAACTGAAATTCGGAGCACAATCGGTTCTTGTCGGGCTCGGGATGTATTCGCTGGATTGGATCAACCGCTTTCTAATGAAATCTTATTGCTCCCTGCACGACGTAGGCGTTTATACGCTCGCCTACCAGATTGGGTCGATTATCAATCTCGGAATGATCCTCCCATTCTCGTTCATCTGGGCACCCATGCGAATGGAGTACATCAAGGACAATGACTCCCCTGTCTTGTTCCGCCTGATCACAAGCTATTATTTTTTTGCGGGTTACGGGATCATCTTGCTCGTTTCACTCTTCAGTCACGACCTTCTAGCACTGATCGTGCAACGAGACGACTTCATGGAGTCCTACAAGCTGATCCCGTTCGTGATGATTGCCCTTCTCATCTATGGAAGCATTAACATCGTCGACATAGGGGTTTATTACGCACGCAAACAAGCCTATGTCATTCTAATCTTTTTTGGCACCGCCGCATTGAACGCGCTGCTCGCGAAGCTGCTCTTCCCTACTTGGGGATATCTTTCGGCAGGACTCCTTCTCGTGTTTTCAAACGGGCTCATGGCGTTCGCTGTTGCCTGCATGTCGAACCGTTACCACCGGCTGTCATTTGAATGGAAACGTCTGGCCGGGCAAACGGCGCTTTTAGCAATAGCTCTTTCCACTCTCTTTTTCGAACTTCCGTCGGGGAAAACAGGTTTGTGGGTCAAATCTACAGCGGCATTCGGATATTTTTTCGCTTCGTATGTCTTTATTCTTTCGAACAAGGAAAAGCAGAAGCTCTATGGGCTAAAAAATTTTTTCAGAAATGCTGATCAACAAACGCCAAATTAGAATTCGGAAGAAGATCATTTCCCCGGTGGATTTGTCCTCCCAGGTATCGTAACTTTCAAAAAATGAATTTAAGATTGACCAAAAATTCAGTTAACAACCTTTGTGACAGATTTTCAGTCATGAAAAAGAAGTACCTTTATGGGTTGCTTATTCTGGCTGCCGCGATTATTTTGCCGAACCTTTGGGGAATCGCGTTCTCTAGCGGCGACGACCCGTTCATTGCGGTTGATCGGTTTCGAAAGGGCGGTGTTTGGCCCGCCTCAGTTGGCCAAGCAACAGGGCAAGGACGCTTCTATTACGTCCTTCCATGGACTCTTTCTCAACTCCCATATCTCTGGGATTCGTTCGCGGTCGTAAATTCGATTAAGATCGTTTCGAAGTTTCTGATGTTTTCGGCATACTTTCTTTTTATTCGGGAATTCTACGACGAACGGATGGCACTCCTTACCGGCTTCATCGGAGTCGCACTATTTGACACTATCGGGGGCTCCATTAAAGCAGCCAGCGATTGATCTCTGGAACCATCATTATAGACGTGAATCACAGCGTCTATGCCAAGAGACTTGAGCTCGCTGATCCATCCGCGCAAAACTCCAACAATTGACTCCTGTTCGTTGTAAACCGGAATTACAACAGCAAGCTCCCTGTGCATACGGCTAGTGCCTCCGCGATTTCCGTAATTTAGCCCAAAGATCACCGATAAAACACTCGAATGCCGCATACGGATTAGGAAATGCCGTTTTCGAAAACGCAACCAGCGCTTCCGACCATCTTTGATCCTTGATATAAAGCTTCATATCGGCATAATTTAACCGCGCTAGCGCGACTCTAACCTTTTCGAGTCGGGCCGTCCCCTTTCCCGCAAAACCGCTTAAAATTTCGCGTGACTCAGTTTGCGCCAGGTACTTCTGTTCACGTGTCGTATTCGATTGATGCACGCGGTAGGTCGTCAAAGGAGAATCAACGTACCCAATCGGAAAGGTTTCCGCGATTCTCAAAAAAAGATCATATTCTTCGGCTTGTTTATACTGCGGGTTAAAAGGACCGACACGACCAAGGACATCCTTTTTAATCAAAACACTGCTGCAAACAATGAAGTTTTCAAACAATAACTGTTCAAACACTCGGCCTGCATGCGGTCGTACGACTCCGGAATAGCGGCGCTTCGTCCCACCAACCTCGTTTGAGACCCACGCGTCGGTATAGACCATGCCTGTCTCTGAGGCAGACTCAAAGCAGGCCACCTGCTTTTCGAGCTTTTCAGGCGACCAGAGGTCGTCCTGGTCTAAAAGGGCAACGTACATTCCCCGGGCATTCGCAATGCCGAGGTTTCTCGTTGCGGAAAGTCCTTCATTCTTTTTCTCAAAATGTCTAATTCGGGGATCGCTGATCTTCTCGACGAGATTTCGAAGATAAGTGCTGGCTTCCGAACGCCGGGAACCGTCGTCAATGACGAGCGCCTCCCAATTTCGATAGGTCTGAGCTAAAACGGCCGACAGCGTTTCCTCAATGTACTGCTCCCCATTAAAATAAGGAATAATTATACTGATCAGGTCTCGTTCAGCCGGACTCAATTCCAGAACCCCCTGATTTCGTCCATCACCTGCTTCAACTCCGCATCTGTGAGACCGAAATACAGTGGAAGCGTCAGGATCTGCTTGGCAACTTCGCTCGTTACCGTGAGATCATCGGCCCGAAAGCCCTTGCAGATGGACTGGAGATGGTTCGGAATGTAATGCACTCCCGTGATGATTTGCTTGTTCTTGAGATATTCCATCAATTCATCGCGGCGCCCATCCGTGATTCGAACAATATAAGTGAAAAGGGCCAAGCCATCGTATTGCGTCTTCAGGATCTCTAGATGTCCGCGAAAAAACACATCCGAAAAAAAGCGATCATATTGAGCTGCGATCTCGAGTCTGCGTGCCTTGAATTCCTCAATATGCGCGATCTGTTTGACCCCGATCGCGGCATTGATATTGCTCATGTGGTAACGATAACCTTTGTCGGTGACATCATAGAACCAAGAACGCTCATTCCGGTAACGACTCCAGGTATCCTTATCAATCCCGAGTATTCTCTTTTTTCGCATACGCTCGGCCCAGCCAGCATTCGCGGTACAAACAGCCCCGCCCTCGCCCGTCGTGATGATCTTAATGGGGTCGAAGCTAAAGCAAGCCATATGACCGAAGGCCCCGATCTTCTTTTTTTCGCCGGCGATCCGATACTCGCTGCCAAAAGCATGCGCGGCGTCTTCTATGACGACCAAGCCGTTCTTTTCGGCGAATTCGAGGAGTCCAGCCATGTCACAAGGCTGGCCGCGATAATGCACCGGCACGACAGCGCGGGTTTTTGAAGTTCGTTTCTTTTTTACGTCAGCCAGCGAAATGTTCAACGTATCCCGTTCGACATCACAAAAAACTGGAGTTCCCCCCGCTTGCATGATGGCTTGAACAGTCGCGATAAATGTCAACGAAGGAACCAAGACTTCGTCGCCAGTCTTCAAATCCAGAACATCCAACGCAAGATGAAGAGCTGTAGTTCCGGTATTTGTCGCAATCACTTCCTTGCAGCCAATATATTCGGAGACTCTCGTTTCGAAGTCTTTGACCCAACTTCCCATTCCAAGCCAACCCGTCGCAAAAACCTTCTCGATTTCGTTCAACTCATCTTTTCCGATGAAAGGCTTCGATACCTGGATCATCCGCGTCTCCTATCCGATTCTGTAATCGCCGAGGCCGAGCTTTTGCCTGAGTTCATAATAAAACCGCGTAATCGGGTCTGGCCTTAACAGCGACTCCCTTTTTGCAATACCATACGTAAACTGATCTTTGTTAACGAGGTTCAAAAAATCTTCCACGACTTTCGATAGGGAATGATTCGCCTTGAAATATGCCAAAGCCTTGAACGAGAGGGCATCATAGTCTTCATTAAGCTTCGAAAGGATGCTGTCCAAGGAACGATTCCCGGGCTCATAGGATTCAGAAGAAATCATTCGGCCCAGGCAATACTGACCTGATTGACCAAGCATCCTGAATATATAACCCTCCTGGACATGCGCGTAACTGACATCCAATAAAACCACGGGAATACCGAGCCTTGCGCCCTCAAGCGCCGACGTCCCCATCGCAAAAAGCAGGTCGATGTTCTTCAACAAAATATCTTCTAGATCATGGACTGGCAAATCGCCATAAAAACGGATTTCAAATTCCGGGCTACGAATCTCTTTCTCAAGACGCTCCAGCTCTGTTCGAAATTGACCGTCTCCGACTAAATGAAACAGAACCCGTTTTTGAGTCAGGCGAGCCCAGTCGGCGAGCTTGCGAATGGTGTAAGAAAGGATCGGGGCTTTGAAATCGGCGAGTCGCCCGACCCATCCGAGATTCAAGACCTCCGCAGAGCTGGCGGTCTTCGTTTTCACGGGATCCAAAGCAGGAACCGGCAAAAAGCGTCCGTCAGAAAGATTGACCCCGTTCGCCTGGGACGTGGCGTTCAGGTTTTCGTCATCCATGAAAACCAAGCCGCCTCGTTCGGAAGCGACAGATGCGAGCCGCGCCAACTTGGCACGCTTTAATGCAAGAAAAGGAAAAAGAATCGATCGCCTCAGAACTTTTCGAGTCCTCGACCCAGCCGCCACCCAGGCCATCGCCGGAACAAGATTGCATGGGTGCAAATTCCACAAAAAAAGCGGGGTTTCATGCCGGAATACGAGTTCTTCGGGTAAACGCCAAAGGGGGGCAGATTGCATGACGAACGTGGCGTTTTGGGGAATGTGAAGAGGAACCGACTTCTGTAAATAAAGTTTTCGGACCGGCGTTGATTTGAGCAACTCCGAAAGATGACCATCTGGAAAATCAATGATGGAAATATCATGACCACGCCGCGCCAAGACAGTTGCCAGCCTTGCGAACAAGACGGAGACCCCTCCCACTCCGCGGAAGGGGAAAAAAAAGCAGATCCCTTGCTTGGACGTTTCTTTCATAATCCTGGGTAACAGTACTCCGGTAATTCCCGCCCGATCCGCTCGATTTCCGATTGCCTCTCGAATTGCTTGAAAATACCAACGAATCTGGAAGACTCCTCGGGCTTGAAATGCGTCTTTTTGCGAATATGAATCGACGGTTTTTCCCCCAGAAAATGCAAAATCCTTTGAATCGTTGCTTCGTAAGCGAAAATAAGATCCTCGTATCTGAGCCTAAGAACCCGATCGTCGGCAACGGCTGCCACAGAGGATTTCTTCCGAAGGAGCCGATAGCGCTTTATGAACGACTCGACAGAATGTGCAGCTGTGATTTTACGATACCGGGCGGAATGTGTGACACTGGCGACATAGTTATCCCGAGGATCGCGATCAACAATGATCGATTTTGCATGCTTGAAGTAACCCAGACCCTTTGCTGGATTAAAAGGCTCGATCGCATTATGGAGTACGAAGGCCCTCGTGTCCTCTGACGCTATCGATGAAAATAGCTTTTCCAGGAACGATTGTGTTTTGAAAAGAAAGTCTTCACCAGAGGCAAGGTAGAGTTTCGATTCAAAAGCCCCCCTTAGCCCGAGCTTCTGCCTCACTTTATTGCTGAAGAGCTCCCACCCGCTGTAGTCATTCCAAGCAAACGGCCAAAAAGCGTCCCACTCGAGATCAACCAGACCGGCCATATACTTTTGTGCGAGGCAAGAAAACTGCCCTTTAAACTGCCCATCATAATCGTATCCAAGCTTAAATCGGGTGGGTTTCCGACCGAGAATTCTGACCAGCCGCTCAAAGCGGCGAAACGCTGCTGGACAACGAATGGGCGACCAGTCGCCGTTGATCGCATTATCGAGATCCATAATCCCGTCCTGAACGCGAATCAAACAGAACTCGAACTCGAAATGAGGGACCTGATAACCCTCGAATTCACGGACAAGTTCGATCACGGCGTGCTTGCCGGAAAACAAAAAGCCCGACAGATCTAGAAATGACAGTTCGCGATTCAAAGACGCGCGCCCCATTCACAGCGGCAAAGCCGGCAAGAAGTTTTTTCAGAAGCTGAATAGTTATCTCCATCACTCCCCTCAATTCAAGTTAGAAGTACCCGAGTACCAAAATCATAAAGGGAGCCGCCGGCCAAGTGACGCGATGAGTCGCGGCTGTATGATGAATAGCTCCCGAAAACGAGGTAGATTCGGCTTTTCTAAATAAGAAAACGGGGTATAGATCCTCTGTAGATGATCCACCCCACTTTAAAGCAGAAGTTTAACTCACGCGCCGTGAGCATTGGCTCTTGGGTAACCCTCAATGATGAGTCGATTCCCGAGATCATGGCCTCGGCAGGTTTCGAATGGCTTGTAATAGACCTGGAGCATTCAGCGATCGGGATTAGAAATGCCGCGAGACTGATCCGGGTCATCGATCTGCTTGGCATTTCACCGCTCGTCCGCGTCACGTCCAACGATCCCCATCAAATAAAGCGAGTCATGGACGCGGGAGCCCATGGAATCATAGTCCCGATGATTAATAGCGCCCAAGACGCCCGAGAAGCGGTTTCGGCTGTCCGGTACCCCCCTCAAGGTGGCCGAGGAGTCGGCCTTGCACGAGCCCAGGGCTTCGGAACTTCTTTTAAGAAGTACCGCGATTCGATTCATCAGTGCGCCGTTGTCATCGTTCAGATCGAACATGTGGATGCCATCGCCAATCTCGAAGCAATTCTCGACGTCGATGGTGTAGATGGAACGATAATCGGCCCCTACGACCTTTCGGGATCAGTGGGAAAACCAGGCGAGTTCGAAGATCCCGAAGTTCGAGCGCTCCTGTCCCGTTACGAAGACGTCTGCAAACGCAAAAACAAACCTCTTGGATTTCATGTCGTCGAAACCGATTCCGCCTTAATCAAATCGAAACTCAAGGCCGGATACTCGATCCTGGCATTCGGGACAGATTTCCTTTTTCTCGGAAATGCCTGCCGTAACCAAATGAAGGAGCTCAGAACACAAAAATGATTGTCGCCGTGATTCCCGCTCGAATGTCCTCTTCGCGGTTCCCCGGTAAACCCATGGCTCTGATCCGGGGCATCCCGATGGTCGGCCATGTTCTGCATCGCACCTCTTTCTGTTCGGCATTCGACGATATTTGGGTCGCGACTTGCGACCCGGTCATTGATGATTATGTTAAATCAATCGGAGGAAAATCAGTTTTAACGGGGAATCATCACGAACGCGCGTCGGAACGCGTGACCGAGGCCGTTGAAAAGATCGAGGCAAAAACAAACTACAAAATAGACCACGTCGCCATGATCCAAGGCGATGAACCACTCGTTATGCCTGAAATGCTGGAAGAACTCGTTCAACCCGCCCTCGCCGGCGATTCAGCCGCAGTGATCAACCTTATCCAGAAGATCTCCTCTGACGAGGAGTTCCTGTCCCCCGACATTGTAAAGCTGGTGAGAAAGCCCTCGGGAGAGGTCATTTATTTTTCGAGAGAACCGATTCCATCAAAAAAGAAGTACAAAGAGCAATATAAGCGCTGGAAACAGCTCGGGCTTATTCTTTTCAGGCGCGACGCGCTCTTCGATTTCATCAAACTGCAACCGACCCCCCTTGAAATCATCGAGTCCGTCGACATGAATCGATTCATTGAACACGGGAGAGTAATCAAGACTGTCGAGACCGTATTCCAGACGTATTCCGTAGACACCCCGAAGGATCTTCAGAATGTTGAAATGCATTTCGAAAGGGACCCCTGGTTCACCCGTTATCAGAAAGTAACAGGTCTCAATGAAGGAAAGTGAAATCAGAAACGAACAGGCTCACCGGCGATACCTTGAGCTTGCGCGCGAGGACGCCATGAGAATTTTCCACGACAAGGGGAAATTCCTCGCGCGGCCGTGTCCTGCCTGCGGCTCCGAGAAGAGCCGTAATGAATTCGCGAAAGATGATTTCAGATACGTATCCTGCACCGAATGCAAAACTCTCTTTGTCTCGCCACAGCCGCCTTACGAAATGCTTGCTGAGCTGTATGATGATTCTGAATCCACACGTTTTTGGGTCGACGAGTTCTTCACCCCCCAAGCGGAAAATCGGCGGGTAAAAATCTTCAGACCGAGGGCCACATACATTGCCAAGCGTCTGCCGGACCTTTCCAGAGGAAAGGTCGCCGACATTGGAGCCGGATTTGGCCTCTTCGGCGAAGAGCTTCGGGCATTTTGGCCAGAAAGCGAATTCCACGCGATTGAACCGTCTCGAAAAATGGCGGAGATCTGCGAGAAAAAAAACTTTCGCGTGATCAGGAGCATGCTAGAGGACATTCACCCCTCCGAGCACAGCTTTGACCTGCTCACGTCTTTCGAGCTGCTCGAGCACCTCCACGACCCGCTCACCTTCCTTACAAAAGCAGCCCGATTACTGAAGGAAAACGGATGGATTTTTCTTACCACACTAAATGGAATGGGTTTTGATATCCAGACCCTCTGGAACAAATCCAGGTCCGTCATGCCGCCACACCATCTCAACTTTCTTAACACAGATTCAGTCACGATCCTTCTCAGACGCGCCGGACTGGAATCGGTCGAAGTCTCCACGCCTGGAAAACTGGATGTTGAGATCGTTCGAAATTCCGCACCGCACGAGGACTCAGACGTCGGCAGATTTTTCTCATACGTTATGAAAAATCGTTCTGAATCCTGTCATGCTGAATTTCAGGGTTGGCTTCAAAAGCACTTACTCAGTTCACACATGTGGGTTCTGGCGAGAAAAAGGAACTGAAGATGAGCAGCAAGCAATATCGAGTCGGCATAGCTGGTTACGGAGTCGTAGGAAAGCGAAGAAGAGCTTTCATTGACCAAAACCCCAATTTCAAGACAGTCGCGATCAGCGACGTCACATTCAAGGCGGACGAGAGATCTGCCGATGGAGTCGAGATCAGGCGACATTACGAAAGCCTCTTTGAACAGGAATTGGACGTCCTGTTTGTCTGTCTGCCCAATTTCGTGGCGGCCGATGCAACCATTAACGCGCTTCGAAAAGGATTACACGTTTTCTGCGAGAAACCCCCGGGGAGAAACCTCAAGGACATTCAGGACGTCATCGAGGTCGAAAAATTGTACCCGGACCTAAAGTTGAAGTACGGCTTCAATCATCGCTATCACTACTCGGTGTTGAAAGCGAAAGAGATCATCGATTCAGGCACATTCGGCCCCATTGTTAATCTTCGCGGAGTTTACGGTAAGAGCGCAATTATTCCCGACCACGGTGGCTGGCGTTCAGAGCGGAAGTATGCGGGCGGAGGCATTCTGCTCGATCAGGGCATCCATATGCTCGACATGATTCGCCTGTTCGCCGGCGACTTCGATGAAATCAAAAGCTTCGTATCAAACGCTTACTGGAACCACGACGTCGAAGATAACGCCTATGCATTGCTTCGAAACAGCTCGAACGGATGCATTGCCATGCTCCATTCCACGGCCACCCAGTGGCAGCACCGCTTCCGCCTCGAAATCACGTTGCGCGAAGCTCTCCTGGAACTGACCGGTATCCTCTCAGGCTCCAAAAGCTACGGCGAAGAGAAACTCGCAATCATTCCGCGGAAAGGCGGCTCGATCAACGGCTCCTTTCAGGCAACGCACGAATCGTACCTGGAGGATCATTCCTGGCGAGATGAAGTCAACGAATTTGCTAATCTTGTTGTGGAAAACAAGAAAGTCATTAACGGAAACAGCCAAGAAGCATTAAAGGTGATGGAGCTGGTACAGCAGATCTATCTGGCCGATAACGAATGGCAAAAGAAATTTGACCTGAACAGCAGATAAGGAAATTTATGAACCAACTTGAAAAATTCATCTCCCAATCGAAGTCCATCAGCCAGTTCGCCGCTGAATATATCGATTATTTGAATTTCGTCCTGAAAACAGTCGACATGAAATCGCTCGACGCGTTGGCGGCTGAGCTGCTTCTTGCAAGAGAGCGGGGGAATACTGTTTTCATCATCGGAAACGGCGGTTCCGCGTCAACCGCGACAACGATGGCCAATGATCTTGGCTTTGACGTCATAAAGAAATCGGGCTGCGACCTCCCGTTCAGGATTTTTTCTTTGACCGACAACAATGCAGCCATGACGGCCATTGGAAACGACGTCGGATACGAAAACCTTTTCGTTTCACAACTCGCCATTCATTACAGACCCGGCGACATGCTTTTAGCGATTTCGGCCAGCGGGAACTCGGCGAACATCCTCGTAGCGGCCGACTGGATGAAGAAGAGAGGTGGCAAGGTCCTCTCTTTCGTAGGATTTTCTGGTGGCATGCTCAAGGAAATCAGCGATGTCTCCGTCCATGTGAAATGCGAGAAAGGTGAGTTCGGACCGGTCGAAGACGCGCATCTCGCGCTCAACCACATCCTTGCCCATTGGTTTCAAGTAATCCTGAGAGGTTCCAGGAATTAGGAGTCCGAGTAAATGATCGTGGGGATCAACGCCCTTTCCGCCAGAGCCGGTGGGGGAAGAGTCTATCTTCAAAACCTCGTACGATCGTTAAGTGAAGTCCGGCCCAACTGGACCATCGACGTCGTCCTTCGATCGGCAGACCAGCTTTCGGATTGGCCGAAAGCCAATAATTTGCGTTACTCATCTTGTCCGGCAAATTCCCCGTTGCTGAGAGTTCTTTTTGAAGGCATCTTTCTTTTCTGCCATGCACACAGGAACGGTTGGGACATCGGCATTTTCCCGAATGGCGTGATCCCAATCCTGTTCCGAAAAGCAAAAACCGCCATTATCATCCAAAACCAGCTAATTTGGGATCGGCGCTCTGTACGGGATTTCAAAGGAGGATATCAACGGCTTCGTCACTTCCTATTGAGAAGATCGTGCATCTGCTCGATTCAACGGGCGGATAAGATTATCTACGTTTCGAATTTCATTAAGGCCGAAGCCGAAAAAGCTGCCAATCCCAAGACAGCCAGACGGTCGGCTGTAATCTACCTCGGTCTTGAGAAACGATTAGAAGAAAAAGCGCCCCCCCAGGCCCCCAATGGCCGTTTTGTATTCTATCCCTCCCCTATTTTTCCGTATAAAAGGCAGCTGACCGTTCTAGACAGTTTTACACGGTACATCAAAAATTCGAATGATCCTGAATTATTTCTCGTTTTCGGAGGAGGAATCGGAGATCGGTCTTATTTTAGAAAGGTCTTGGCCCAAATCACTAAGGATAATCTCCAGGAAAGAGTTCTCTTCGTGGGCGATCTGAAAAAGGAGGAAATGCAATGGCTTTTGAAGCGGGCTGAGAAAATCGTTTTCGCGTCAGTTTGTGAAAGCATTTCCCTGATCGTCCTTGAGGCAATCGCAAGCGGACGGCCATTTCTTTGCTCCTCGCGCAGTCCGATGCCAGAAATAGCTGGTCCTGCTGCCAGCTATTTTGACCCGGATTCGCCAGAAGAACTCTGCCAACTTCTATCGGGCAAGCCTCTGCTTATTAGCGAAAAAACCCGAACAGAAGTATTGAGCAAATTTTCCTGGACGAAGAACGCCATTGAAACGGCTCATTTGATAGAGCCAGAACTCGAGACGCAAGAATGCTGAATGCATGCTGCGTCGTACCTCTTTTATTGACTCTTACGGCTCTCTTCTATCTATCTGCCCTGAAGCAGCTTCTACAGGACCGTCTATTATATTCGACGGTCGCAGTCGCTGTTTTGGACGCGTCTTACTCATGGGTTACTCACCAGACGCTTTTTTCTATTCAGGATATTTATTTTTATTTTTTCATCACAAGCTACATCGCTTTCAGACACATAAAAAAGGACCACCTGCGAACCTGTTTCATCTTTTTTTCACTTGCTTCGGTTTTGGTTTACATGGCAGAAATGTCCCTCGGGATCGCCTCGAACACTCATCGCGCAGCGATGGGCAGTTATCATGCGCTCTCGGATTTTCTTGTTACACGCGAAGGACTGATATCCGGGACATCTCACCTTACAAGAACGTTACCGATTTTGGGCGGAATTTCTCTCATTCGCCCGGTCGGGCTACTTGGAAATGTACATTTCGGGTCGTTCGCGCTCATTCCTTTCTTTCTTTTTCTTACTCTTTACAACCGCTCAAACTTTTCCAAAATCGTCATCAGCAGTCTGATACTTTTAGGCGGGACAATTCAAACCATTTTCGCTTTTTCAATTTTCGCGGTAATCAGTCATTTGAACAAAAAGCGTCTGGCCATAGGATTCGGCGTGGCCTCCCTGTTCGGATTTGCAAGCCTAATCGCTTTAGTTTACTTCGCAACAAGCCTGCCAGTGCACAACGACATGTACATGCTCTATCAGGAGGCTTTTGCAGCCGCTGGTCGGACGCGTTTCCTTGATCTGTTCTTTGGCGTGCCTTGGAGAGTGGTTATAGAGAATCTGCGCCCGATGAATTCAGCGGTATCCCTTAATTTGGGCGAAGCAGGCCTTCTTCGATATACTGCGGAACTCGGCCTCCTGAAACTGGCATTTGCTCCTTGGATCGTATTGAACTCTCAGAGTTCGCGGCTCTGGCTCATGCGCCTTGCGTTTCTTCTCGCTCTCTATTCCACATTGTCGCACTATTTCGTTCTGACGACCTTATTCGGCGCTTTTATTTCGGCGGTCGGGTTGGCGCTTCTCGATCTCGAATCCCAAGATAACCAGGTAGCTCGCCAAAAATGTGAAAATCAAAATAATGACAGAACCACCAATCAGACCAGCACCGGTTTGCGAAAAGGATATTCTGCAGTCTTCTGAAAGAAACGCGTCCGTTATCTTCCGTGTAATCCCAAGCTCGGAGGTTCCGTCGAGTTTATGAATTTCGGACAGTTTGTCAAAAAATTCCGACTCCTTGACGCCACTGGCCAATTTAATCAGATAGCAATCGATGAAGACTATCTTTGTACTGTAATATCTGTCTTTAAAGACCTCACGAAAATAAGTGTCAATCTTCTCCGGGCGCCTGAGTTCTATTTTGCTCCAAACTTCCAGGTGTTTTGCTTTTGCTGTTTCATTCCAGTAAAGCGAGAGGCTTATCAAAGATAAAGGAACCCATAAAACGACCGCTTTCATGAACTCCGCTTTATTATCACTTAGGAATTCCCGAACTTGGAAAATAGATCGCGATACAAAAGACTGAACGAATCTCGAATGCTTCGGCAATCGAATCAAAGATTTCTCCTCTCGACTTTTATGCCTAGTATGTCTATTGATTTTCTAAATTGGAAAGTCAAGAAATGAAAAATGTTTTGCTCACCGGCGCCTCCGGATTCGTCGGTCGTCACGTATATCGGGCATTGAAGAAGAACGGGTATTGGGTTCGGGCGGCGATCCGAGACAGTAAATTCCAGGAAAGTTCCGGGCAACCGCTTGCAGACGAATACGTTCAGATCGACGAAATCTCTGGCGAGACTGTATGGTTAGAAGCGCTCAATAATATCGATTACGTCGTTCACCTCGCGGCACGAGTTCACGTCATGAACGATCGGGTTGTCAATCCGATCTCAGAATTCCGTCGCGTGAATCGCGACGGGACACTACGCCTTGGTCATTCATGTGTTCAGGCAGGCATTAAACGGTTCATTTTCCTGAGCTCGGCTAAAGTGCACGGCGAAGGTTCGGCAGTGCCTTACACCGAGGCTAGCCCGATCGCACCCGAAGACCCGTACTCCGTTTCCAAAGCTGAAGCCGAACAGGAGCTGGTTCAACTTGTGAACTCCAGCAATGGAAAAATGTCTTCAGTCACGCTTCGCCCACCTCTCGTGTATGGCCCAGGTGTGAAAGCAAATTTCCTGAATCTGATCCGCCTTGTTCTAACGGGAGTTCCACTACCACTCGGTGCTATTCATAACCAGCGAAGTATCATATATGTCGGGAACCTCGCGGACGCGATCGTTCACTCTCTGAATGCCGAAGTAATCGCTTCTCAAACTTACTTAGTGAGCGATGGAGTCGACTTTTCAACCCCCGATCTCGTTCGCGCGATCGCCACCGCTGCGAACAGAAGGTCGCGGCTTATTGCTATTCCGGAAATATTCTTAACGTCCGCTGCGAAGATTCTCGGGAAAGGACCAACCCTCGCTCGTCTTACCGGCAGTCTGCGTCTCGATATTTCATCGATCCAGAAAAGTCTTGAATGGAAGCCAAAGATTCCGCCTGAAGAAGGATTCAGAGAAACCGTTCGCTGGTTTACCGAAGGAAGGACGGCTTGGTGAAAGAACCTTCGGCACTCTTAATTTTCGGACTGTTGATATTTCTAATCAGCTACTCCCTGGTTTTTGGAATCAGAAACTTTGCGCTGCGGTTTGGATTACAGGACGTGCCCAATGATCGCAGCTCTCATCATACCCCAATGCCGCGTGGCGGTGGCTTAGCAGTCGTTCTTCTCGTCATTGTCGTCACGCTTATCGGAGCACTTCTGAAAGAGATTCCGTACGTCTTGGCTGCGTGCCTAGGCTGCGGATTACCAGTAGCTCTCGTTGGTATGATCGATGACATCCGGCATCTTTCCGCGAAATCCAGAATCATCGTTCACCTGTTTTCCGCAACCGGAGTCGCGTCATTCATTTGCATAAGCGCCGCGAGTAGGCTCAACTCCGTTCCAATAACAGCCATTCTCCTCGGGGCACTCATCATTTTTTATCTCGCTTGGATGACAAATTTATACAACTTCATGGATGGAATTGATGGAATCGCCAGCACTCAAGGCATTACCGTCACGATGATCACTATGACGATTGCGTTTCAGAAAGGAAATTTCCCGCTCGGTCTTGTCGCGCTCGTTCTAAGTTCCGCTCTTTTGGGCTTTATTATTCACAATTGGCATCCAGCAAGGATCTTCATGGGCGACGTATGTAGCGGCTTCTTAGGTTTTACATTCGGGGTTCTTGCACTCTGGGGTGCTCTTGATAACACGATTCCTTTCCCGACCGCGCTTATTCTCATGGGCGCGTTCATTGTTGATGCGACTTACACCTTATTGCGCCGCCTGCTCCGGGGAGAACTTGTCTATCAGGCGCACCGGCTCCACAGCTATCAGAAGCTCGCCCGAATCGGGCACAGCCGGGTTTGCCTTGCCCTCGCTGCTCTGAACATCCTCTGGCTCGCTCCTGCGGCATACTCCAGCATGAAATTTCCCGAACATTCTTGGTTAATTCTTTTAGGCAGCTATGTTCCGCTGGTAGCCCTCGCCTATCTCGTCAAAGCTGGTATTCCCGAAGACCGAGAATGGAGCTAAATTCGCGGCATTCTTGGTTGTCCGTTCGAAAAACCAAGCATAAATCCTTGACTGTATGGCTCGGAAGGTGTTTCTTAGGATAACTTTTTTCGAGAACAAGGTACGAGGTCAAAGTGAAGCAGTTTGTCAGCATCACGGCTCGGCGTTTTACGGTTTTCATTTTCGATTTATTCGCAATCGGTATTGCTTTTGTGGGAGCCTTCGCGCTTCGTTTTGATTTCAAAGTCCCCCCAGCCGAAGCGGCACTCATCATTCATTCGCTTCCCTGGGTTTTTTTAATACAAGCCCCCGTTTTCGTCGTACACGGCCTGTACAGGGGTTTGTGGGCCTTCGCTAGCTTAAGAGACCTGCTGCTTATCGTAAGAGCAGTCTTCTTCGCGACGGTTTTGTCCCTTTGCTTCTTTTTCGCCTGGGATCGCCTGATCGGCTGGCCAAGATCGATTTTCCTTATAGACGCCGGCCTGCTCGTCCTTACGGTCGGTGGTGCGCGATTCACCTACCGCGCGGCCCGGGAAACCTTTTGGAGAATTCACCAGAAAAGGACGCGCATTCTCATCGTCGGCGCAGGTCGAAGCGCCAGCCTAATCGCCCGAGAAACAAGCTCTCAGCCCGAACTATCGACGCAAGTTGTGGGTTTTCTGGATGATGACCCGAGACTGGTTGGCATCCAGATTCACGGGGCGGCGGTTCTGGGTCAGGTTAATTCACTGGACCGATGGCTTTCAAAGTTAAAGCCGGATCAGGTCGTAATCGCGATTCCAAGTCTAGCCGGACCGCGCGTGAAAGAAATCCTGTCGGTCGTACGTAAGCACAATATTCAATGCCGAATCTGCCCGCCAATTCGCGACATGCTGCTTGGAAAAGTGAAAGTGAATCAGCTTCGAGAAGTCCATGTTGAAGACGTTCTCCCGCGCGACGTCGTGAAAGTGGATGACACGAGCCTCGGAACATGGATTACGGGACGCTGCATCATGGTCACCGGTGCCGGAGGAAGCATCGGAAGCGAACTCTGCCGCCAGGTACTGAAATATAAACCCAGCACTCTCGTCCTATATGAACGTTCGGAATTTAACCTCTACCAGTTCGAACGTGAGCTCCGCCGAGACCCCACGTTGGATGACACCCGATTTGCTTTTGTGATCGGCGACATTCTGAACGAGAAGCGCTTGCAAAATACATTCAGCAAGTACAAGCCCGAAATCATTCTCCACGCCGCAGCTTACAAACACGTGCCGCTCATGGAAGAAAATATTTTCGAAGCTCTCAATAATAACGTTCTCGGAACGTACCGGCTTGTCATGAATGCCGCAGCTTCCGGCATAAAACACTTCGTCATGATTTCTTCCGACAAAGCAGTTCGTCCGACCTCTGTCATGGGTGCGACAAAGCGCATGGCGGAACTCGTGGTTCATTCGATCGGGAAACGTTCCGCGATGACTACCACGGCCGTCCGCTTCGGCAATGTTCTTGACAGCCAGGGCTCCGTACTCCCGCTATTCCGCGCACAAATCGCGAACGGCGGCCCGGTAACGGTGACCCACCCAGAAGTCACACGTTTCTTCATGACAATTCCCGAAGCTTCTCAGCTCGTCCTCCAGGCGAGTCTGCTCGGTCGCGGCGGCGAAATTTTTCTTCTCGACATGGGGGAACCCATTCTGATTCGTGAACTCGCCGAGGAACTGATCCGCCTTTCCGGTTTACGTCCTTACGAAGACATTGACATCGTATTTACCGGGCTTCGGCATGGAGAAAAGTTGTATGAGGAACTTTTGATCGACATGAGCCATGCAAAACGGACCGCCCACCCAAAAATCATGGTGTCGACCCAGGAGATGGATTCGAACCTCCCCGATGACTGGGAAACCGTTCTCAGGAGTTTCGCGGCGAACGAAGAGGTGCCACGGGACGAAAACCTGCTGGCATGGATTCAAGGCTGGGTACCCTGTTATGTCAGGACGGTACACGGGAAGAATGTCGAAAACCCGGCAGACCAGGACTCCAAAAGCTCCGATGACCTAACGGAGACAACCGTGAACGCAGAAACCCAGTACCTCCACTAATATGAAAACTATTGTCACGATTACCGGCATCCGCCCTGATTTCATCCGAATGAAGGAAATATTCAGACGGTTAGATGAAAACTTCCGTCACATCATGATCCATACTGGGCAACACTACGACGACGCTCTCAGTAAAGTTTTTTTTGAAGATCTCAAGATCCGCAAACCCGACCACGTTCTTGCTACGGGCGCCAATAGCCGGACCCATTACGAACAGCTCGCATACCTTTCAAAAGAGATTTTCTACCTTTTTGAACGGGAAAAAATCGATCCGGACTTGATCCTCTTTCTCGGTGATTCGAATTCGGCGATGATCAGCGCGCCACTCTTCAAAGAAGGTTACAGGATCGGCCACATCGAAGGCGGAATGCGGTCATACGACAGGCGGATGCCGGAAGAAGTCAACCGAGTCATCTGCGATTATGTCTCCGATTTCATTTTCGTTTACACCCCGGCTTATAAAGAACGTCTTCTGAAAGAAAACCGCCCTCCGGACGGCATTTTTGTCGTCGGTAACACAATTACTGAAATCGTTCGCGAGTTTATGCCCAAGGGGCCAAGGGCAAAAAAATATATCGTCGGGGATATTCACCGAAGCGAAAACCTCAGCAGCCCTGAGCAGCTTCGGCATATTCTTGAATACTTAAACAGCGTTGGCGAAGCCCTGAATATCCCCGTAAAGCTGGTTCGGTTCGCCCGGGCTCAAAAGATGATCGAGGAAAACCATCTTCTTGATCGTCTCTCGAACATAGAACCGGTCGGTCCGTATGGCTTTCTTAAGTATTTGGAGTTCCAGTACGGAGCCTTGGCCGTGATTTCAGACTCGGGAACTGCGCAGGAAGAGTGCCCCCTGCTTGGGGTACCGGCCATCGTCCCACGAAATCGCACCGAGCGACCAGAATCGCTAGAATTCGGGAACAGCATTCTGGTCGGGGAATCGAGGCCTATCCCAGAGATGGTCCGCGACACCCTTGAATTCATAAAAAGTTATACTATCAACGAAGAACGTCTCCAATGGCTTGGAGACGGTAAAACTTCTGAACGGATCGTTTCAATCCTTTTGGAGAAGCTGAAATGAAGAATGTTTTAGTCGTCGGTGGCGCGGGTTACATCGGCGGATGTTTGACGGACCTACTTCTCGAAAAAGGTTGCAACGTAACCGTTTTTGACCGCCTCCTTTACGAGGAGCGATTTCTCAAGAATGTACCGTTTATTTTCGGCGACATTCGAGACACAGACACTCTCGTAAAAATTCAAAGCAAGTACGACACGATTCTTTGGCTCGCGGCCATTGTTGGCGACGGCGCCTGCTCTCAGGATCCAGCCCTGACGTATGAGGTAAATTTTCACTCTGTAAAACGTTTTCTCGATAAAGCCAACCGACGATTGATTTTCCCCTCCACGTGTTCTGTTTATGGCGCTCAGGATGGGTTGCTGACCGAAAGAAGCACCCCTAAGCCGCTCTCGGTTTACGCCGAAACCAAGCTTCTGGCCGAAAAAGCTGTTCTTGAAAAAGGCGGAATGGCTTTTCGACTTGGGACACTCTTCGGCTTGGGTGACAACTACTCGCGCTTGAGATTGGACCTCGTCATTAACGTCCTTACCTACAAAGCCGTCAAAGACAGGAAAATCACTGTATTTGGTGGAGATCAGTGGCGTCCCGTACTGGCTGTCAAGGATGTTGCAGCGTATTTCGCGGAAGCCGTTTCACGCGATTACAACGATGTCTTCAACCTGAGCATGAAGAACATCAAAATTAACGATTGCGCGGCCCTTTACAAAAACATTTTTCCAGATCTGGAAGTTGAGATTGTTGATTCCAAGTTTGAGGATTTGCGAAATTACCGCGTTTCGAGCGAAAAAGCGGACCACGGGTTCATCTATAAACCCCAGACCAGCATCGAAAGCGAAATCCATCGGATGGTCGCATTATTGACGGAGCGCCGAATCAAGAATCCGCTGGACCCACGGTATTATAATACCCACTATGTCCGGGAAACCTTAGATGACATTAGGAAGTACTAGTAAGAGTCATAGCTAAAGACGAGAGAAATGCGGAGAAGCAATGATAGGTGATATCCAGGTGTTCGAGGGCGGATTGGCGGTTGACGATCGGGGGACTGTTTCCTTCGTCAATGGTTTTGACTTCACTCAGGTAAAGCGATTTTACAAAATAGAGAATTTTTCAAAAAACGTCGTCCGGGCATTTCACGGGCACCTTAAAGAAGGAAAATATGTTTTTGTCGTAAGCGGCAGCATTATTTTCGCGGCCGTTCCGATGACCGATACAAAAACGCCTGACAAGAATGCCAAAGTTCAACGCTTCGTGCTCTCCTCGAGAAAGCCTTCGATAGTTTATATCCCCCCTGGGTACGCGAACGGCTTTAGGATTCTGGAGGAGAACAGCCAAATTATATTCTTCTCGACCTCGACTCTCGAACAATCCAAAGGGGATGATTACCGCTTTCCAGCGGATTATTGGGGACAACAGGTTTGGGAGGTAGAAAACCGATGAAGATCATCGTTCTTGGCACGACTGGAATGCTTGGATCCATGGTTCACGGATACCTGCAGCGAAATTCCCGGCTTCAGGTGATCGGGTCCACCCGCGAAAACTTCGATGCCGAAGCCTTCGCCACGGGCCACCCTGTTAAACTCGATTTGAGTGCCGATTACATCATCAACTGCATCGGGGTGATCAAGCCGTTCTGCAAAGATAGTGATCCTCGGGGCTGCGAACGCGCGATTAAGGTGAATGCTCTTTTTCCGCACAAACTCGGGCAGTCCGCACGCAATCAGCGGACCCGGGTCATTCAGATAGCGACAGACTGCGTTTATTCCGGCTTCAAGGGTTTTTACAAAGAATCCGACCCTCACGACGCCCTCGACGTTTATGGCAAAACAAAAAGCCTTGGAGAGGTGTTCGATGGCTCTGTTCTGAATCTGCGATGCTCCATTATTGGACCAGAAATCAAAAATCGCGTCAGCCTTCTCGAATGGTTTTTGGGGAATAAAGACGGTTCCGAGCTCAACGGCTTTTCCCATCATACTTGGAACGGCATTACAACCCTGCAATTTGCCGAGCTCTGCGAGAAGATTATTGAAAATCCAGGATCATATGAAGATCTCATAAAGATTTCTCACATTCACCATTACATCCCGAACTCAACGGTGAATAAGTTCGAGCTGCTCACGCTTATGTCCAAGATTTTCGAGAAAAATTTTAAAATCAAACAAGTTGATAATATTGGGCCACCCGTGAATCGGGCCTTGTCGACGAGTTTTTCAGCGTTGAAATGGGCTTCACCGCAGCAAGAGATGGAGAAGGCACTTTTTCAACTTAAAAAATATATGACGTCAGCCAAGTCTGTGTAAAACGGCGTCACGCGTGGCTCTGTCCAAAGGTCTCGCGCTAAGCACATGTGAGATGGTCAACGTGCTCGTTCGTCGCGATATACAACCATTGCGCAATGATGGCATTCTTCAAAGGTTAAATGGGTTTCGCCGGGAACTCGCTTTAAAAAACTAATCAGATTTTTTCGCTCATATCAAAAGTCTCGCGGTGTTTGATCTCGCCACGATCGTTCACTACGACCGCGGTACAGGTTGCAGAATGGGCATCTAATCCGACATAGCTGGGCATGGCAGCGTTCCTTTCGTGTTTAAGGGTTGATTAACTTTCAAACCCCTTATGGCACGGCCGGGTTAATTCCCGGAATGAGGCCCAAAAACAGCTTGTCATTCGAGGACGTTTACGCCGTCACGTTTGGGACGCTGCTTTCTCTACATTGTCTGGGTTTCAAGATCCACACCCACGGCATCAGCATGGCCGATATTCTTTGGGACAAGACAATCGAAATCGAATATCCCGTGCCTTTGCGCAAAGGCGTACAGGTCTGCTTGGGTCTTCAGCAACAAAGTTGATTAACTTCGCTCAAGCATATCAAGACACTCCAAAATAAACCCGCAGAAGGGGTCATCGTGACCGTAGTCGATCGCAAACTATTCCTTTCGAAATACTTTTTGGATTGGTATTCTAGCTTCTGCCCGGTTGATTGCGCACTCGGGTAAATATAGAAACTTGAGGATTCGCGATGCCAAAAAAGCGCAGGATGACGGTTTCATCCGCAACAAAACATTTCAAAATTTTCATAGTCATCACGCTCATATCTTTCGTGACAGGTTGTTCAAAAAAATCCAACGGCTCTGATGAATCTACTCCCAATGGTTCTACGCTGGGAAAATTCACATTGGACTTTATAGACAAAACTCAAATCAAAACCAGCGCTTCAAAGATCACTACTACCAATGTGGATGGACTCTATTTTGGCGAACTTGAAATCGTCGCTTATAACTACCGTCCGGGACAGTCCATTCAGCGCTGGGAACCCAATAATGGGTTTGCAGGAGAAGATTGGAGCTATTGGGTACTGTTACAAGCTGGATATGATTCGTCGCGAAACATTGTTCTGAAGCCAGACGAGAGACTAGATATTTCATCTCTCTATGTGCAACTGAATCCGCCAGTTGACCAGAATTTCGTAAAAGAAGTTGGTCAATTTTCAATAGATTTTCTTGAAGTCTCGGTATACCGGCCTGGGATTATTTACGACGGCAGCTTTTATTACAACGGCGTCGTCTCTAACCCTAATCCTCTCTATAAATATCCAGAATGGTCTGGTATTTCACAATATCTATCTCATCCCGGCATAGGGGGGTTTGCAGGGATGCCTGGTCACGGTTCGGCCGATGATACGACCCAACGTATTTCAGAATTCAGCATTCTATTTGCGAGAGACGATTGGTTCCCCAGTGCCGTTCTAGTTTATCTAGATACACGTACCTCGATTGCTGGAAGCTCGAGCGCCTTATCGGAGGATCAGTCGAACAAAATTATCAGCTTGGTTTCTCAAACTACACAACGCAGAAATATTGATCATCTCCTAATAGTTCCATATTCGTTGGTAACTGTGGCACTTAGCGAAAATGTATTGGGGACAGGGCCGACGGCATCTGCAGCAGCCCAAGTAGCATTCGATCTTTCGAATCTGCTCGAGTCTGGATCGACGTTTACAGGCGATACTTCGGTAATAAAATTTAATCGAGATTCGAATAATGTTCCGTTCGGAACGAGTTTAACTTTTAAATTGCAGTAAAACTATTGCGCAAGGGCGCCCAGTATCCCTCAGTATCGCAAATCTGCTCTCTCATGGTTGACTGATTTGGATCAGCTCCAATCCTACCCGCGTCGACACTGGAACATATACAATTCCAATCACGACAGACACATTTAGCGCAATTCCCGTTTGCTACATAACCGCGCGGGACACGTCCAAGGCGCCGATTGGCTACTTTAATGCTGCAATCACGACAGGTCAGATCAGTGTTCAATTCCGAGATATTACGAATGGAACAGGCACTCCTGTAGTTGCTCAAAGATTAGATGTCGCTTTCTATTTGATGTGTATGGGTCCTCGCTAAACGCGTTTCCCCGGAGGTAATCGCCAAATTACTCCGGATTTACCTGTACTTAGCGCGAGTTCTTTGGACAGATCCCCCGACTGGCCGACTTGATTACGCGGCCTGAATTTCGGTTGCTTCACTCATCGGCTGCGCCAGCAAATCCTTGAGGGTTTGCATTGGCGTCCGTCCCTGGCATTTGTACCCGGAGTGGATCCGGCCCGTGTTGTAGTGCTCCAAAAACGAATCCAGGTCTTGCTGTAGCTCGTCCAAGCTCGTGAAGATTTTCTCGCGGAATACTTTGCCGAAGAATTCGTCTTTCAGTGTGCGGTGGAAGCGCTCTGCAAATCCGTTCGTGTATGGCGACGCCGGCCGGGTTGTACGATGTTCCACGCCCTGAGCGCCGAGATACAGCTCGAAGAAATGCTGATCTGGTTTTCCGCAGTATTCGCGCCCGCAGTCGGTCAAGATCGTCGCGAGGTTCACGCCGATGCTGTCGTAAAACGGGATTACGCGCTCGTGGACCAGCGCCACGGAGTGAATCGGCTGCTTCGAGAGGCAAAGCCTGCCAAACCCGACGGTGCATGAGCAATCTACGCGGATTGCAGATAAATTTTGCCAATGCCTTTAATTACGGCGACGAGGTATAGGTCCTGCGAAACAAGTTCTCCCGGCTTGTTGGCTTCGACATGCTGATCCGATGCCTGTTCGAGACGCTTGAGCCGCTGTACGGCTTTCAATGCCTGCTCGGTCATAATCCCACGTCCTTCCGAGACCTCACGTTCCAGCCACAAATACCGCGATAGTTTGCGAACTAGCCCATTACGTTCCCAGACCTTTCGAACCCCGCCGGGGCTGACGGAAACGCCACTGATCTGCAGCTGGCCGGAAATTCTGACGTAGGAGTACGCCGGGAACTGCCGGGTCATATCCAGGATCTGGTTGATCGTTTCCTGGGAATACTCGTTCGGCATTCGTGGCTTGCGCTTCAGTTGCGGTACCAACCCTTCGCGTCCGAACTGCTCGTAGGCCTTTTTGATGTCGTAGAAACTCGACCGCGCGATTCCGGCGACCTTGCAGGCCTGGGAAATGCTGTCGAGTTTTTCCGCTAGCTGAAGAATGGAAATTTTGGCATCGATAAGACGGTCCTGATTGCTCATGGGTTTTCTCCTCTGGTTTGTCTTGGTCGACAATCAGAAGATCATGACCCGGGGCAATCAGGCCACTGCTTTTAACGCCCCGCGTGTCCAGTCAACTCGCGCTAAGTACAATTTACCAAATGCGATTGCCAGAAGAGCAAATCACTTCCGATCTTGAAAAAACGAAGGCGGGCACGACGTCGCCGCGCGCTTTGTCGGCATGCGGAGTCTCACTCACCTGAAAGCAAGGCTTCCAATCGGTCGAGAAGCCTGCTCGATTCAAAGTTTTGTTTAAAGTATCGCAACGCATTCTCGCTGAATTCCGACCACACGTCAGGCCCGAGAGCCACCATCTGTTTGACGATTCCGGCGAGAGCCTCTGCGTTTCCACTAGGGCACGTTAAGCCGGCGCCCGCTTCTGAAATGATCCGGTTTCCTTCGCCATCCAGCGCTGCGAGAATCGGCTTGCCGCAAGCCATGTATGACTGAACCTTGGCGGGAATCGTCACCGAAAAAACAGGGTCCTGCTTGAGCGTTACCAGCATCGCATTCGCATGAGAAAAAAGTTCAGGCATCATCTCGAGCGGATATCGTCCGTAAAGCTTCACCGCCCCGCCAAGATTCCTGCGTTTAATCTCCCGTTCGACCCATTCCTTTTCCCGCCCGTCACCGAAGATCAACCAATAAATATCCGGGTTCTCTCGAAGCCGCTCGGCGGCTCCGAGAATCGTTGCAAAATCCTGTGCCGCTCCGATATTGCCGGCAAACATGATCCGAAAACCAGCGGGGAACTCAAACTTTGACGCAAATTCCTGAGATGGCTTCACGGAACAATAGAGCTTTTCAGCGCTATTCGGAAAATACCGGATCCGATCACGGAGTTTTGCGCCAAGCACTGGATGACCATGAATGATCTTTGCCTCGAAAGCCCGACTTTGAATCAGAATACGATCGCAATGACGGTAAATCCAATAAGTGAGAGAGCGAACCCACTTAAGGACCACAGGAGAGCGAACAGCCCCCGTTGCAACCAGACTTTCTGGCCAGAGGTCCTGAACCCAAAATAAGACGGGCGCCCGTTTTATCCATTTCAGAACGACTGCCGGAATTCCAATGGTGATCGGGGATGGCTCGTATACAAAGATTGCGTCGAACCGCCCCTTGCACAGAAAAGGTCCAAGGACGCTTGCACTCAAGGCAAACGAAACATAATTCAAAACAAGTTGCCACCCGCGTCCTTTTCCCCTCGGCACGAGTGGGCAACGCAAGACACGCACTCTATTGTGCTCCTGGCTCAAATTACTGAAATACCCGTAGCCTTCAAAAAATGAGCCCTTTGGATAATTGGGGAGCCCGGTCAACACCACGATTTCATGGCCTCTTTCGGCCAGGTCATATGCTAACTCATTGATGCGGAAATCTTCCGGCCAAAAATATTGGGTTAGGAGAAGAATCTTCATTGGGGGTTCAAAGTTACGTCAACAACGACCAAATTTGAAGTGCATAAGCCGCTTCGGAGGCTAAACTGCCCCCCCTCCCTCCGGCTTTCCCCCATTTCCCTTGAGTCATCCCCCCTCCTAGAGTAATCATTTTTCATGCATTCTTCGCAGTCCAGAACCCTGCTGGTCACCGGCGGGTGTGGTTTTATTGGCAGTAACTTCGTCCGCCAAAGAACGAAAAAAGGCGAGC
>DATDSK010000037.1:0-8412 GCA_035291325.1 Bdellovibrionota bacterium
AGGCGACAATGCGGTTTATCCCGCCCACGGTGTTGCTGTGATTAAGCGAATAGAAGAAAAAGACGTCGGAGGCAAGAAGAAAAAATTCTATGTTCTTCAAGTCGTCGACAACATGATGACCATCATGGTCCCTACCGACAACGTCGCCTCTGTCGGACTGAGGGAAATCATTTCCAATAAGGATGTGAAGACCGTTTACGACATTCTTAAAGAGAGGAATGTCAAAATCGATCAGACGACCTGGAATCGTCGGTACCGGGAGTACATGGAAAAAATCAAAACCGGTTCGATTTTTGAAATCGCGGAAGTCCTTCGTAATTTGTTTTTGTTGCGCCACAGCAAAGATCTGTCTTTCGGCGAAAGAAAGATGCTGGATCAGGCCAAACATCTTCTTGTAAAGGAAATCTCTCTCGCCAAGAAAGCCAGAGAGGACGATATTGAGCAGGAGATCCAGACGATCTTCGCATCCTGAAATAAGAATTCTCAGAAATCTTCCCGCGTTTGCGCTACTATCGGCCGGGTATGAGACCGATTCAGCTCACGAATACGCTTTCAGGTAAAAAAGAAATTCTCGTCACGCTTACCCCCGGCAGGTTGACGATGTATTCCTGCGGACCAACCGTTTACAACCTGATTCATATCGGCAATCTCCGTGGTGGCCTGGTTGCGGACATGTTCTACCGCTACTTTAAACGTGTCGGCTATGATGTTGTTTATGTTCGTAATTATACCGACGTTGATGACAAGATTATCAACCGGAGTCACGAAGAAAAGACGACTGCGGAAGCGATCGCGCGAAAGTACACCGACGAGGTCGAAACGGATTTCAAGGCTGCCGGAATGCTCGAACCGACCCACAAGACGACCGTCACGTCTCATATGCCCGAAATCATCGCGCTTATCTCGAAAATCATCGAGAACGGCCGTGCCTACGTCGTCGACGGAGAGGTGCTTTTCGCGATCGAGGCTTTTCCTGGTTACGGGAAGCTATCCCATAAGCAACCCGAGGATCTGGTCGCGGGGATTCGGGTCGGCATTAACGACAAGAAAAAGAACCCGCTCGATTTCGCGCTCTGGAAGCCAGCAAAATCCGGGGAACCGTTTTGGGACAGTCCATGGGGAAAAGGCAGGCCTGGGTGGCACATCGAGTGTTCAGCGATGTCGAGCAAGTGGCTCGGTGATCAGATCGATGTTCATCATGGAGGGGAGGATCTCATCTTTCCGCATCATGAGAACGAGATTGCACAGAGCGAAGGGGCATCCGGAAAATCACCTTTTGTACGGTACTGGCTCCATCACGCCTTTCTGACTCTCTCGAAAGAAAAAATGTCCAAGAGTCTCGGGAACGTGTTCACGGCGCGCGAATTCCTGACTCAGTTCTTTGGTGAGTTCGCCCGTTACCTGCTGCTTTCAGTGCACTACCGTTCCTTGATTGATTTTTCGGACGATACCATTGAGCAGGCTCTTGTCTCTCTTCAGAGAATCTATGAAGCCAAGGCCAGGGCCCTCGAAATTTCCGAAAACACATCCTGCGCGGAGCAGGCGCCGAATGATCCGGAATGGTTGAGGTTCCTCGAAGGCTGCGAACAGGCCCGGAAAACGATAGACGATTGTTTTGCTAACGACTTCAACTCGGCGGGGGCGTTGGCGGCTTTGTTTTCGCTGATTCGCGAGTTCAACAGGATTCAGGCGCAGGCGAAGCAAGAACCCGTTTCCATGTCCTCGAAGAAGGGCGCTGGCGAACTGATCCGGCTCATGGAGCAGGATATCGGGGGCATTCTCGGCGTCGCTCTCGGGGAACCGCAGTTGGTCATCCGTGAGCTCGATCGGATTCGCGCGTCCCGGCCGGTTGCCGGCGGAGGCGCGCGGCCGTCTGAAGAGGAGATCCTGGGATTGATCGGCGCGCGGCTGGATGCGCGCAAACGCAAGGATTTCGCTGCAGCCGACCAGATCCGCAAGGACCTTGATGCGCGCGGCGTAGCGCTCAAGGATGGGCCGTCGGGGACGAACTGGTCGTATAAATAGGTTCGCCGTTTTTTGCATCTGTTTCAGGCATGGCCCGTCCGAAAATTCATGAACTCGAAGAAGCCTATTTTGAGCGAGAAAATCGCGAACTCATCGAAAGAAGGCGACGCGAAATCGAAAGCAGGCAGCGTCGCGAGATCAGGCCTCCCAACTGGATGAGGTGTCCCAAGTGCGGTTACGAGATGCAGACGGTCGACTTCAGCGGGATCAGCATCGAGCGTTGTCCGAGCTGCCTGGGCATTTATCTCGATCATAATGAACTCGAGGGCATCCTGAGGAGCAAGGAGTCCGGCGGTCTTTTTCGGAGGATCTTGAAAAAGCTCTTCAAACCTGATGATTCATACACGAACTGGCGGCCTTAATCAGTTTCGCCCCCATCAGGTTTCCCCCCATCAGGTTTTCCCCCCATCAGGTTTCGATGAGAGATGTGTTAGACTGAACAGGCATGGCGATTTTTTCCAAACGGAAATTCGAATTGAATACGCTTTTCAGGCCGACCGGGGATCAGCCGGCCGCCATCGAGCGGCTCGTCGCGAGTATCGATGCGAAGAAGCGGATGCAAGTTCTGCTCGGAGTGACCGGCTCAGGCAAGACTTTCACGATGGCGAACGTCATCGCCCAGATCAACATGCCCACTCTTGTCCTGAGTCACAACAAGACGCTCGCCGCGCAGTTGTTTTCTGAGTTTCGCGAGTTTTTCCCTAATAATGCCGTGGAATATTTCGTGAGCTATTACGATTATTACCAGCCGGAAGCCTATATCCCGCAGACCGACACCTATATCGAAAAAGACGCCCAGATCAACGATGAAATCGACAAGCTCAGGCACTCCGCCACCCGGTCACTTCTCGAGCGCAATGACGTGATCATCGTTTCCTCGATTTCTTGTATTTATGGGTTGGGCTCGCCCGAGGCCTACGAAGGAATGCTTCTCTACCTCGAGACCGGCCGCGAGATGAAACGGCAGGACATGCTCAAGAAGCTGGTCGAAATCCAGTATCGCCGGAACGACGTCGACTTTCATCGAGGGACGTTCCGGGTGAGGGGGGATGTCGTCGAGATTTTTCCGGCTTATGAGGAGGAGCGGGCAATACGGGTGGAGTTTTTCGGCGACGAGATCGAATCGATTTCGGAGGTCGATCCCCTTCGAGGAGTTCGCATTCAGAAGATCCCGCGCGTGACGATATATCCGGGAAGTCACTACGTGACCACGGCCGAGAACCGTAAACGGGCGATTGGCTCCATTCGGGCGGAACTTCAGGTGAGACTCCAGGAACTGCAATCTCTCGGCAAGCTGGTGGAGGCTCAGCGTCTTTCGCAACGCACTTTGTTTGATTTGGAAATGATGGAGGAACTCGGGTTCTGTCAGGGTATCGAGAATTACTCCCGCCATTTGACCGGCCGGTCGGCCGGGGAAGCTCCGCCGACTCTGATGGATTACTTTCCCAAGGAGTGGCTTCTCATCGTGGACGAAAGCCATGTGACCGTTCCTCAGATCGGGGGGATGTACCGCGGAGACCGCGCCCGAAAAGGGACTCTCGTCGATTTCGGGTTCAGGCTGCCTTCGGCGCTCGACAACCGTCCGCTGAATTTCCAGGAATGGGAAAAACGCGTCGATCACGTGCTTTTTGTTTCAGCAACGCCGGGCGACTATGAGCTGAAGATAACCGGCGGGGAATTCGTGGAACAGGTGATCCGGCCCACCGGTCTGCTCGATCCCAGGGTTGAGACGCGGCGTGCGTCGACTCAGGTGGACGATCTTCTTTCTGAAATCCGGAAACGCGCGGAACGCAATGAGCGCGTTCTCGTGACGACGCTGACGAAGCGGCTTGCCGAGGATCTCACACGTTACTATCAGGAGCAGGGAGTGCGGGTGAAATACCTCCATTCTGATATCGACACGCTCGAGCGTATTGAGATCCTTCGGGACCTGCGGCTCGGGAGCTTCGACGTCCTGATCGGGATCAACCTGCTGCGAGAGGGCCTGGATCTTCCGGAAGTTTCGCTTGTCGCCATACTGGATGCCGATAAGGAGGGATTCCTGCGAAGCCATCGCTCGTTGATCCAGACGATTGGCCGGGCCGCCAGAAATGCCGATGGATGCGTCATTCTTTATGCCGAAAAAATGACCGATGCGATGCAGAAGGCGATCGGCGAGACCGCCAGGCGCCGGGCGCTTCAGGAAGAATACAACCGAGAACACGGGATTACGCCCAAGACGATTCAAAAAGCGATCGCGGCTCCGATGGTTCCGCGTGATGGCGCCTACGAGGATGAACGAGACGGTCGCGACAAGTCAGTGCTGGCCAAACGGGCGCTTCGCACGGGCGCTGGCTCCGGTCATGGAAAGAGTCTCTGGAGCGCCGCGGAACCCGAAGTGGCCATCGCGCAGCTCGACCTCGTGGATGCGTCCGAACGTGTCGCTCAGGTTCGGGACGCCGCAGGCGAGTATTTCGTCTCCCTCGAGACGATTCCGCAGACCATCAAAAAAATGGATGCTGACATGCGGCAGGCCGCCAAAGAAATGCAATTTGAAGAGGCTGCGGCAATTCGGGATCGGATCAGGCGTTTAAAAATCCTCGCACTCGGCCTTTAACCGGGCTGTTCACGGTCGCAGGCGCGCTGTTCGCACGCATCGGACTTGCAGCGTCCTTGCGCATGAATCGATTGGCCAAGGAAACGAGTCCATACCTTCAGCAACACAAAGATAATCCCGTCGACTGGTATCCCTGGTCTGACGAGGCGTTTCGGCGCGCTACAGACGAGCGAAAGCCGGTTTTGCTCAGCATCGGGTACTCAGCTTGCCATTGGTGCCATGTGATGCAGCATGAAAGTTTCGAGGACGCGGAAATTGCCGCGATCATGAACGAGAAATTCATAAACATCAAAGTCGATCGGGAAGAGCGTCCTGACCTGGATCAGCTGTACCAACCGGTCGCGCAGGCCATGACGCGCTCTGGAGGTTGGCCACTGACGGTTTTTTTGACTCCGGACCGCAAGCCGTTCTTCGGTGGGACTTACTTTCCGCCCCAGGACCGGTACGGCAGACCTGGTTTCGCGCGGATTCTGAATGCGTTGGCCGAAGCGTACCGTGACGATCCGGCGGGGGTGGAACAGAGTGAATCGAGATTGACCGGCATGATCAGATCCCTCCAGGATCTTGATCTCAATCAATCGGTGTCCACGGAGCCGTTATCCCAGTCCACCACGGTTTCCCTGAATGAAGCTGCGGAAGCGGTTCTCGGTTACGTTGATTTCAAGAAGGGGGGGGTTGACGGAGCGCCGAAGTTCCCGAACACCCCGATATTTTCATTTTTGTGGAGATTCGGGCTCGCTGCCGATTCTGAGCGTTCGCGAGAAGCGACACGGGTTCTGCTTCGCAACGTCGCGGATTCCGGGCTCTACGATCAGCTCGGAGGAGGCTTTCACCGTTACTCCGTGGACGAGGGCTGGAACGTTCCCCACTTTGAAAAAATGCTCTACGACAGCGCTCTTTTGATCCGCTTGTATTCGGAGGTCCTGCTCACCCCGAATATCGGATCCGGCGATCGCTTGCGCTTTCGAGAGGTCCTGGAAGAGACGGTCCGATACCTGCTTCGCGAGATGCGCGACCCAGGCGGCGGCTTTTACAGCGCTCAGGACGCGGATGCAGCCGGAGAATCAAATTTCTACGTTTGGCGCAAAGATGAACTTTCCGAGCTCGTGAAAGCCGGAGCTTTGACCGAACTGCAGTTCAGGGTTCTCTGTTCGCATTATGGAATCACGGACCAGGGAAATTTCGAGGGCGGCAATGTTCTTCGAGTTTCACGTTCTCCGGATCAGGTCGCGCGTGAACTGCGGCCCGATTTCAATATCGATGAAGCCCAAACGCGAGAGGTGATTTCAAGCGCTCGGGCGCGCCTTCTGGAAGTCCGTGAAAAGCGCGCGCGCCCCGGTATGGACAAGAAAATCCTGGCCGCCTGGAATGGCCTCGTGATTTCGGGTCTGGTCTGGGCCTCGAAAGCGCTTGCTTTCGAAAAGCGCGATGACGCGGCGGCCGAGGCGCTTCTTGCGGCAAAGCACGCGTTCCGTTTCATTTCGGAGAGGCTCGTACGTGATGGCGACCGGCTTTATAGCTCCTATCAGGGCCGGGACGTATCGAAGCTGAACGCTTATCTCGATGATTATGCCTTCATGGCCATGGCCGCTTTGGATTTGTCCAGAGGTGACGTTCCGGAATCGGATGCAACCGGATATTTGAATTGGTCGGGCCGCTGGCTATCGGTGATCATTCGCCACTTCCGCGGCGAAAGCGGTGAAACCCCGGGCACGTTCTACTTCACGAGTGATGATCACGAACCGCTCTTTGAACGTCCAAAGATGCTCTTTGATCATGCCACGCCCTCGGGAACGGCGGTCGCGCTTACCGCCATGCGCGCGCTCAGTGAGTTCGATCCGGTCCGGTTCCCTTTCGAAGACGAGGTTCGATCCCGGCTTTCGGTTCTCTTTCCCTTTGCGGCGATCAATCCGCTGAGTGCTTCCGAAATTCTCTCCTGTTCGCTTCTCGAGGTGCTCGGGCCGGTGCTTGTGAGCGGCAGGAAAGCCGCTGAACTCTGCCGTCATCCACACGTATTCCGGAAGCCCGTTCAGCTTTCTGAGGCGGATCCCTCAAAATATGTCGTCTGTCACCGTCAGGTCTGCGGTGTACCGGTGAAGGAGACCGCGGCAGCGGCCAGGGAAATCGAGATGAAACTTAAGACGGTAGCCAGGGCCACCGCTGCTTAGCCCGCCATGCCCTCGAACTGCGCGCTCAATCTCCCATAATGCGGATTGCCCCCGAAATCCCGGGGAATGAAATCCGTGAAAACAATTACTTTCGGGACCTGCTCGGGGTAGAGATTTTTGGCGCAGGATTCGATGATTTGTTTTTCATTCAGGGAACCGCCAGTCGCTTTGACGACGGCTCCGGCGACGACGAAATCACCTTTAACCCGTTTGACTACAAAAGCGGCGGCATCTTCGACGCCGTGAACACGTTTGAGCGCGTCTGTGATTTCGTCCATCGAGATGTATTCGTTTCCTGCCTGGAGAAGATCGTCTTTTCTTCCAACGATAGTGATTTTGAGCTCTTCACCGTCACCCTCGAGTTGCGCGATATCGCCGGTGTAAAGCCATGTTCCGCGGATTTTGCTCTTTGTTTCCTTCTCAATGCCTTTTTCGGAACTTTGATAACCGGACATCACCGTCGGGCCCGTGACCGCGAGATACCCGGTGCGGAGATCGTTTCCCTCAATCAGGTCGCCGTTGGCATCGAGGACTTTGTATTTCATGCCTGGCAGGGGTTTCTGAGCACCGTAGTCCTCGTCAAGTGCCACCATGGGCTCTTCGCGTGCGGTGTCCTGCATCGAGATGGTCCACAGATTCTCGGTCTGACCGTAGCAATGCGCTACCGCGCTTTTCATTCGTTCGTAAATTCTCGCTTCGTCGCGCGGTAACAGACCGCCGGCGACCGTAATGGACTTTATACCCGTCAGCAGACGGTTCTCGTTGCGGCAGGTGATCAGGAGCTTGTGAAAGAAAAGCGGGTTACCGAGAAGGCGATTGACCCTCGATTCGATGAAGAACTGAAGGAGTGCGGTGGTGTCGAGACCGTGATCGATCACGCAGGTGGCACCCGACATGAGCGGAAAAAGCATTCCGTGCAAGAATGCGAACGGGTGTGCCCAGTTGAGCTTGGTCATGAACCTATCCGACAGGCTGACGTGGTAAAGACTTCGTAAGCAGGTCGTGGCATGATTGAGTTGTTTATGGGTGAAGGCCGCAAGATGTGGATTTCCCGTTAAACCAGCGGTTCTGAGCAGAAGAACGGTGTCCGTTTCGAGCGGCTGGTGTTCGGTTGAGGCCGTGAATGAAGTGTCGTACTCACCCCCGTGTTTTTTCTCGATTTCGACGATCGGGAGCGACATGCGCGCGGAGAGAAGGATCTCACGGGTCTGGTTGATCAGATCGTTGGTCACCGCTACGTGGGTTGCTTTCGAGTCCTTCAGCCAGGCGATGATTTCGTCCGGCGACCGGTCCGGATCGATCGGGATAATCAAGGATCGGGTGTTTGTCAGCGCAAAAAAGGTGATGATCGTGGCAGGCGAGTTACGGGTGATGAAAGCAACCCTGCCATTCTGGCCGATTTCGTTCTGATAAAGGTAACTGAGCCGGGCAATCGCGGTGCGCAGCTCCCCGTAGTTCATCTCTTTACCAAGGTAGCGAATTGCCGGGCGGATGAGATTTTTATTGGCTATTGACGCAAGTTGTTGAGTGATCAGCATGAATACTAATCATTATACTGATCAAAGAACTTACGGAAAGCGTCGTTTGCGAGATTTTCGAGAAAGCGCAGTTTCGGGGGAAGAT
>DATDSK010000038.1:0-4955 GCA_035291325.1 Bdellovibrionota bacterium
AGGCCATCGAGGCCAAGGAAGGCGTCACGATCGAGAACGAGAACCAGACGCTCGCGACGATCACGTTCCAGAATTACTTCCGTATGTACAACAAGCTCTCCGGAATGACGGGTACAGCGGACACCGAGGCGACGGAATTCAAGCAGATCTACAAACTCGACGTCACGGTCATTCCGACGAACCGGGAGATGATCCGCGCCGACCATGCGGACGTGATCTTCAAATCCGAAGCGAGCAAGCTCAAGGCCATTACAGCCGACATCAAGCGCGTCCAGGAAAAAAACCAGCCCGTTCTCGTCGGCACCGTTTCGGTCGAAAAATCCGAAAAGCTCTCAGCCCTTCTGAAGCGCGAAGGCATCAAACACCACGTTCTGAACGCGAAACATCATGAGCGGGAAGCCGATATCGTGGCCCAGGCCGGCAGAAAAGGTTCCGTCACGATCGCCACCAACATGGCCGGCAGGGGAACCGACATTCTCCTCGGCGGCAACCCTGAAGCCCTCGCCAGGGCCGAAGTGGGTTCGATCAAATCCGACGCGACACCCGAAGAAAAAGCCGAACACGAAAAGACTCATGTCGAAGCGCTGGCGAAGTGGAAGGAAAAGTGCGCGAAGGAACACGATGACGTGATCGCCTCAGGCGGCCTCTTCATTCTGGGCACCGAACGTCACGAATCCCGGCGCATTGACAACCAGCTTCGCGGACGCGCGGGCCGGCAAGGCGATCCGGGCGAAAGCCGGTTTTACCTCTCGCTCGACGACGATCTGATGCGCATCTTCGGAAGCGTCAATATCGGCCGCTTCATGGAAGAAGACATGCCGATCGAACATCGCTGGATCACGAAGGCGATCGAGAACGCCCAGCGCAAGGTCGAAGGCCACAACTACGACATCCGCAAGCATCTCCTCGAATACGACGACGTCATGAATCAGCAGCGCAAGGTCGTTTACGCCTGGCGCAAGGAAGTGCTCGCGCGCGACGATCTGCGGGACATGGTTTTCTCGATGGTCAACGAACTCGCCGGCGCGATCGCCGAGGACTTCTTCCCGGGCGGCAAGTTGAAGCGCACCAACGGGCAGGCCATGCTGAACGCCAAGGAATTGAACGATGCCGTCAAAGTGACGCTTCAGTTCCCATCGGCGATCGAGGAACGCGACATTGATCCGTTCAACGACAAAGGACTCAAAGCCCTGATTGTGAAGCTCGCTGAACGGGCCTATTCCGAAAAAGAGCGCACCCTCGGGGCCGAAACCGTTCGACAGATCGAAAAGATGATTCTCCTCACCACGATCGACCACCTGTGGAAGGATCACCTCCTCGCGATGGACCACCTGCGCGAAGGCATCGGTCTGCAAGGCTACGGGCAGAAGGACCCTCTCATCGAATACAAGAAGCAGGGCTTCAGGTTCTTTTCGATGATGATGAATCAGATCACGGGCGATGTGGTCCGCAAACTTTTCGCCGTTCAGATGGCACCCGCCGAGGCGGAGCTCGAAGAGGAATTCGACCTTTCGTCCCCCTCGATGCAATACAACCTTTCTGATGACGGCACGCTGATCCCGCAGGCACCCGCGCCGCGCGCACAGCAGCCGCAACCCGCGCCCTTGCCCTTCGCGATGCCCAATCGCGCCCCACGCCAGATGACCATGGCACGTGGACCGATCGGCGGTGGCCTCGCGGGCGGTGCCCAGCCGAACCAGATGTCGGCGGCCCCGCAGCCCGTCGGAGTGGTTGGCGGCGTCGATAAGGTCGGCCGTAACGAGCCCTGCCCTTGCGGCAGCGGCAAGAAATACAAGAAATGCCACGGAGCCTAGGCCTTCGATAGCGCGTCCATTGGCATTCCGATCCGGCCAATGTTACTCTTTCAGTGATGTCAGACGAATCCAAGGTTGAACCGCCGAAGACCGACGACAACAATTCCGCAATGGAGACAAAGGATCTCACGACGATCGGCGAATTGTCCCGTGACTTCGCAGGGAGCCAGGGGAACCCGGGCGGTCATTCGATTTCTTCGAGGATTCCGGGGATTCCCGACAGCGAAACCGATCCCCTCGAAAGCGCGCCCGCTCCCGCGCCGGCCGAAGCCGCAACCGAACCCGAGACAGCCGCTCCGCCTTCCGGCGGCGACGCCGAGCCCCCCTTCACGCCCTCCGACGAGCACGCGAACGCGGGCGACCCGCTGGCCGAGGTGCGCAGATACGCTGAACAGGCGCCGGCCGTAAAAGCCGATGTGGCAGCGGCGTTTCCGTTCAGTCTCCTGATCACAGGAGAAATCACGCCCGAAGAACGCGAAAAGCTCCTCGACATCCTTTCGCGCGAAAACATGGGAATCCGGGAAGTTGACCTTGAACCGCAATTCCAGAGCGGAAAGATCCTGATCCCCCGGATCAGTGAGTACGCGGGCGTTTTACTCATTCAAGCGCTTCGAGCAACGCGAGCCAAGCTCACGTTCGGTCCTTCCGATTCGGTTTTCGCGACCGAGGACACCCGGGATGAAAGCACGCTTCCCGAATCCAGGAAATTCATGATGAAAGCGAAAAGCTCCTCGGGGCACCCGGCCGAATCCATGCCGGTGACGACTGATTCGACCCTGCCGGATTATCCAAACTTCACGGTGGTGGACGTAATCACCGCGACCGCATCCATCAAAAGCACGGTCGTCGAGGCCGAGAGCTCGGCCGAATACCAGGAAATCGTCGAGGCACTTCAGCGCGAACTCCGATACAAGGCCTACCACAAAGGGGCGCTCGGGATCCTGAACTACTCAGTCGAACTCACGTCGCTTCACTTGCCCAGTCAGTACCGCGTATCGGTTTCAGGGACGGCCATCCGCGCGGCCAAGGGCAATAGCTGACGCGAGTTTCGCCGCATTCTGGAGCGCGCGCCCGATCATCGTCGGCGTATCGAAAACACGAACCGTGCGTTCCACTTTGATCTTTTTGAAATCGACCTGAAGCGTACGGGTGTCGGACGAATCGATGATCACCCGCCTGATCTGTTCCGCCGAAAGCGCCGGAAAGCTCGCGGCAATAATCGCCGCGGCGGCCGAAATCGAAGGGGTCGCACAGGAGGTGCCGTTCGGGCAGAGACCGCTATAGGACTCGTAGGCAAAAACGTCGACGAAATCCCCGTAGCTCGAGTAGCTCGCGATTTTATCATCGATAATGCCGCGAAGGAGCGCCCCGACGCAAAGGATGCGGTTCGCGTTCCGCCATTCCGCGGGCATATCGCTCAAACAAGCCGGCACCCGCGCATTGCGCACGTCGAGCCCCGCGTTCCCCGCCGCCATCACCCAAAGCCAGGGCGCTTTCATCAGCACATTGTGTCTGCCGAGCCGCTCGGCAAAACGCCTGAGATCAAAGCTCACCGAGACCGAAACGATTTTCGGGACGCTCGAAGAACCTTTTTCGGCCAGGTCCGCGCTCGAGAACACCGCGTCCTGCACTCCGTAACGGCTCTCCCAGAGCGGCACGTCGTGAGCTTCGCCCGAGAGGAGCTGCCGGAGCGACTGAACTTTCCAGATATCCGTCTCCAGCTTGCGCTCGGTCAGGAGCGCGGGCGCGTGATGCGAAATGATCGTGAGCAAGGTCGCCAGCGTGCCCGAGCCGTGAAGAAAATCCTCCCTGAACGAAGGGAGCCATGGATTCAGGTCGCCATCGGCGAAATCCCGCGAGCGGCCCTTCCCGATTCCGAGAAAATAGCCGAGCTCAGGGAAGGTCAGGTAGTCGATGCCCGTATCAATAAAGGCCACCCGCGCGGCGTCGGGATGAGCGACCGGATGCCCGGGCGGCTCGGGGTTATCCTTGTCACGCCAAATGCTGTAAAGAGAACGTGAGAAACTCACGTCGGCCGCCCTGCCGCCGAGTTCCATGTTGGCGAGCCGCGCTCTTTCAAGCGGATTTTCGTCGAGTCGATTGAGCTGCAGAAGTTCGCGCCCCGGGTCCGGGACAACGGCCAGAATCGCGTACGGATAAATCGGGTAATAGGACGACTCGACGAGCTTCGGTACCTTGACTCCGCTCCGTTTCAGAATCGGGACAATCTTCTCGACGACCGCGCGGCCATTCGGATCGGCAACGTTCGCGTGCTCGGCGAGGGCGAGAAGAACTTCGTAACGATCAATGGTTTCGGCAAAATGCCGCAAAAGCTCCTGCCGTTTCGCGACTTCAGCGAAGATTCGGGATTCGGCGTCGAAAAGCGCGCTTCTTCTCCGTTCAGTCAGGAGAGTTAACTCGTCCAGTTCGTGATTGCTGTAGCTCGCGCGCAGACTGCCGGGTTTTGCCGTTACGCTCTCGAAACGGTCGCCCAGCCGCTGTTCGGCCCGCCGGGCCAGGAAGAAAGCTTCGAGTTCCGCTTCACTCCGGGAAGACAAGGCCGGCTGATCGGCGGGACTATTGAAAACCCGAAAATACTGAATCGCCTGATCGAGAAGCTTCGCCCCTCTCAGCTCATCGCGCGCACAAGCCGCGAATTCGCGGAGCGCCTGAATCAGTTCTTCTTCGGGAGCACCGTCGCGAATCGGACTCGCGGCAACGCACGCGACTCCGGCAGGCGGTTCGATCGGAAGCGCTGGCGTAAGGGCTGGCGAAAGGGCCGGCGAAACGGACGAATTCTCCGCGCTTTCGGGCGCACCGTTTGTTGGCCGCGTCGTTGGCCCCTTCGCGCCCAGGGAGGCGAACTCCAATGCCGATTCAACAGCCCGTATCAGCTCTCCGCTTTGCATTTTCCTGACGGCACGAGAAAGAACTTCTGAATCGCTCATCCGCGATTTTGAACAAGCGGAAAGCCCGAGTCCCGCCAGCAAAACAATCGCGAGCGAGCAAAGGGCGGCAATGAGATAAGGGGTTTGCTTTCTATTCCGCATCAGCTGACCCTGCTCCTTTCAGCAGCAATGCAGGGCGTCCGATTGAGGGAACAGCAAGAGCCATGCCCCGCGGCAGAATACCTATTCGCCG
>DATDSK010000039.1:0-2071 GCA_035291325.1 Bdellovibrionota bacterium
ATCCGGGCAAATACGTTCAGAAAATTTTCGGCGAAACAGAAGTGGGTGGCACCTGCGTCCTTTATCTGTCTCCGATCGAGCTCGATTTCCTGAGTCTCGGCAATAAGCTCGACGACCGGCCGATGCCCAGTCGAACGGTCCACGCGATGGAAGCCGTTCCGCCGGTTTTTATCGGGGTAGGAATCATCATGACGGGATTGCACTGGACCATAGGGAGACGAATTCGCCTGCAGCGTGAAAGGAACGGGCTCGGAGAGTCGGAACAGCACGGCCACACTCACAAAAAGGATGGTGACCTATGAGAAAGCTACTCGCCGTCAAAGGTTCCCTTTGGTTTCTGGTCGGCGCGGCGGCGGCTATCGCTGTCTTCAGATTCTGGCGCGGAATCGGCCCGACAACAGCACTCACCGATCTCACGCCTTGGGGTTTTTGGATCGGCTTTGATGTTATGGGAGGAGTTGCTCTCGCGGCAGGCGGATTCGTGATTGCCGCGACCGTCTATGTTTTTCATCTCGAACGTTATCACGCGATCGTCAGGCCGGCCGTCCTGACGGCCTTTCTCGGCTATCTCGCGGTTGCCGTCGGGCTTCTGTTCGATCTCGGCCTCCCGTGGAATATCTGGCACATGATCATCTTCTGGAATCCGCATTCGCCGCTCTTCGAGGTCGGCATGTGCGTGATGTGCTATCTCACGGTGCTCGCGCTTGAGTTCGCGCCGGTGGTCTTGGAACTCGCCAAACATCCGTTTCTTCAGAAGATTTACTTCATCGTGAAAAAGGCGACTGTCCCGCTGGTAATTCTCGGGATCATGTTCTCCTCGCTCCATCAGTCATCGCTCGGATCGCTTTTCTTGATCATGCCGCATCGGCTTCATGAACTTTGGTACACGCCCATTCTGCCGATTCTATTTTTCCTCTCGGCCATACCGCTCGGTCTCATGATGGTCACGACGGAGTCCCTGGTGTCGTCGACTCTGTATGAGAGCGAATACGAACTTCCGCTTCTTCAGGGACTTGGAAAAGCGTGTTCATGGGCCCTTTGGGTTTATCTAACGGTCCGTTTCGGGGATCTTGCCGTTCGCGGCGTGCTCCCTCGCATTTTCGAGGGTGGCTTCGCGGCGAACCTGTTCATTGTCGAGATCCTCATCTGTGGCATCATTCCGGCGATCCTTCTTTCCATTCCGGCAGTCCGGAAGAGCTTTCTCGGGCTGGCGGTTTCGGCCGGAATCACGGTGGTCGGCTTCGTGATGAACCGACTTGATGTGGGTGGCCTCGCGATGATCGAGACTACCGGGACCCGTTACATCCCGTCCTGGATGGAAGTCGTGATATCGCTCGGCATCGTGGCGGGAGCGGCTCTCGTGTTTTTCTTTGTCGCCGAGAACTTTGCCCTGATGCATGGCGGCCCGATGCGGAAAGATCGTTTCAAGCTCGCGAAACCGAAGTTTCATCCCGCAACAGGCGTGATCGTCGCCGATCCGTATTGGCCGGGGATCAAGCGCTATTCCTTCCGCTTTGTACTGGGCGCGGCTCTGGCCGTGACGCTCATGCCGCAGGTCGCAAGGAGCGGTAAAGCCTGGGTCAAGCAACCCGTCCACCCGCCCGCTTATGGCGATAAGATCGTGATCGACGGTAATCTGAACGACAAGGCCGTGCTCTTCAATCACCAATCACACCTGGCGGTCGTCGAAGGGCCGGATTCGTGCGCTTACTGTCATCATATGGTGCTGACGGGCGCGCACGCGACCGGGTGCGCGCGTTGTCACCAGGATCAAAATATCCCGACGTCGATTTTTGATCACAAGCTTCATGCGGAATCCTTGAAAGCCGGCCCTGATTGTAAGGCCTGCCATACGGACCCGCGTGGGCGACCCGGGCGACCCGGGCGAAAAGATGTCGAGCATACGAAGCCTTGCCTCGAATGCCATACCGCCATGATCCCCGAAGGAGCTTTCGTTAAATTGAAAGTCCCGGGAAAAATCGGGCTTGCTCCCGGTTATGTGGACGCGATGCACGGGCTCTGCATTCCGTGCCATGAAAAAATGGATGGAGGTTCCGCTGTTCCAGGTCTC
>DATDSK010000040.1:0-7756 GCA_035291325.1 Bdellovibrionota bacterium
CGTTGTTCCCGGTGCAAATCACGCCTTCGGCATCGCTTATGGGACCAATAATGGCAGAAACGAAAACAATCTGATCACAAACAACATAATTCATGGAAGATTCCCAAATACACGCTTGATTCAGGTGGACGCGATTAACGAAGGGGCTCCCGATCGACTTCGTTTCGATCGAAACATCTTCTGGCATGCAACGGATGCGGCATCGCTTTCCTATCATGGAGCACTCTATGATTTGGCGGGATGGAAATCGGCAACTGGCGACGACGCGAACTCGGCTTTCGCCAATCCGTTGCTAACAGGCCCAATCGGCTCACCAATTCCTGCGGCATATAATCCATTGCTCGACAGTCCAGCGCGAGGAATCGCGGAGTCTCTCAATTTATTCCAGGATGACTTTGCCGGACGAGTGCGCAGTCAACCTTGGACTGCAGGGGCTTTACAATGAACACCCGGATGGGCCAACAACTCTAAACCGGCCCGCTCGAACCGGGGCAACTTCACGCCGAGCGCCGAATCGATATCGAACCGGGCGCGGTTTTCCGCGGCCCATTTCATCGCATCGGGAACTCCGAGGTCATTTCCGTCCCTCTTCGTTGTGCGAGATTCACCCATTGCGAGATGATGCGCTCCTGTGCGTTGGAGATCCTCTTTACGGCTTGAAAGACAGCAGATACGCACAGGGCCGGATCGTGGCGTTTTCGAAGGATGGCCGAGTCCTCGCCGATATTGAGGAGGACGGAGCCAACACGGATCCGGCTTTGCTGATCGGCAAAAGAGCGACGTCGCGATTTTAACAGGAAAGGCCTAACAGCTTTTTGAGCTGTTTGAGCTTCGTCTCTGGAACCCACCGTTCGAGTTTAGTTTCATCCAACGCACGCAGGCCCTGTTTCTTGATCGCGGTCTGGATGTCCTGAAGGTCCAGTTCAGAACCGCGACGAGCTTTCAGCGCTATCAAAAGAGTCAGAGAAGGTTGGAAAATCCGGCCTTTTGGCCCATCCTTGAGCGGAACCAGCTCAGCTTGCCACCCGGCAAGCTCATGAACAAAAAATTCGGCGGAGAGATTGATATGTTCAGGACCGATGCCCCAACACCGCTGGACAAAACGAAAGAGTTCATTTTGAAGAGATTCCTTGCTCTTTTCTGCATGGGAAATGTGAACGAGGTCGATATCTTCGGTGGAGCGCTCACCATCATATTGAAGTTGGATCAAAGTACCACCTATCAAAAGCCATTCTCCGCCAATGTTTTGACAGAGTTCGTCCAGAATCTTCTCGGATTTGGTTTTTTCCATCGCGCTTGGTATCCTGAAATTAGATGTTACCTGCCTCCGTTGAAAACGCCATTTCGATCTTGGAAACGGCCGAAGATGCCCCGCTTACTCGGGAAATCCTGGTCGCGTTTTGTGTCCTCGAGGCGTTAAAACATCACTTTCCGAGTCTTGTGCAGGATAAGGTGCGCCGGCTCTCCGAGCGATTCCGGTGGATTCGCGAAGCGGAGTCGTCTCGTTTCGTCAAGCAGCGACGGATTGCTGTTGCGAGGATTGTTGCGGAGATGGGTTCATTACAGCCGAAGCTTTGATCGAATCTTCCTCGGACCCTCTGCTCGGTAGCTGATATCGGCAGCGCAGAGCTTTTACTGCTTCGGCTTCTCAAGCTCGGCGATGCGGTTTTCGAGTTCCTCGATACGGCGCTTTAACCCGCGAATCTCATCGGCAACCGAGTAGGCATCGGGCAACGTCACGGTCGACGGCATCGAGGTGCAGACAAATCCGAATCCATCATTCGAAATGGTCCATTGAGGACAAGCCCCCATATTGTATACGCGAATACCCGAACTTTCATGGGTCGCGAAAGCGGGAACGGACGACAGGAGAACGGCACCAATCAGGGCTAAACGCATAAAGTTCCTCCAAGCGGCTTGACCATAGCACAAGATCCGCCAGGTTTGACAACCGACAGAAGAAGCCTCACCATAAACTAGAATAGTTGCACGATTCACTCATCCAGGGGGGCTTCCTATGTTCCTAAGAATCCCAAGTGTGCTTCTGAGTCTCGTTGTCGCTCTCGGTTCCGCGCAGCCCGGCTTTGCTTACAACTGGCCTAGCCCAACCGCGGTCGGCCCCAGCAGTTCACCTTCCGTAGAGCCCATCAAAATCCCAAACGGATGCCAGGAGCAGTGCAACCACTTTCAATCCGTCAAGAACTCCTGCGAGGCCGTGCTTGCATCGGGGCTGAATTGCGCCCTTCAGGACTCTGAGTGTTGCCCGGCCCGGTTTCAAAGCAGCTGGGGCCAAGTACCTCCTCACTGCGCCGCACTTGTCGGATTTGAGGAGGCCAGTAGTGCGCAACAGACCATGTCGATCGTTTATACCTCGATCGCCGCAGTCTGCCTTTTCGCGTGCGCTTACCCCTTTACCGGAGCCCCCGTGGGATGCTTTGTCGGGGTCACGGCGGCCACCCTCGCCGACGTGGCTTATTCGATGGCAATCGGAAAAGCCACGGACGCAATCGCGGGCGGAATCGTGAGCGCCGCCGGAATCACCGCCGCCGTTGCGATCGGGACCGAAACCTTGGCCGGTGCCGCCGGCGCCGCGGCCGTCGGCTCGAACATGGCAGCAACATCCTACGCGCTCAACCCCTGCGTCTCGGGTTCAATTGCGGCTATTTTGGCCGGGCTGAAGTGGTATAGCTCGAGCCGAAGTGTCAGAAACGCGGACAAAGAATGCCAGGCCATCGAATCCCTCCTCGGCCCCGCCCTGGGGGTCGCAACGGGCGATCAACCTTCGAATATCACTCCCGCCACAGGTCGTGGGTCTGACGGTGCCTTCTATTCCGCGCGAAATAGCGGCGGAGGAACCACTCGCCCCGAAACCGCGGCCGACGCGATCCTGAGAACTCCCCCCTCACAGGCGGGCGCGGCGACCGCGTCCAATGCCCCGCTCCTCGATAAAATGCCCAATTACTCGCAAATTCCGGCGGAATTGGAAAAAAAGGGACTCTCCGTCGGGGACATCGGGCAGCGCCTTAAAACCCAATCTCCTGGAAGCTTACTCGCCTCGATGGGAGGAATGCCTGCCGGATTCGCCGGGCTCATGAACCAGGCCGACAAGGATATCCGGGACGGAAAAATCCAGCTCCTGAGCGGAGCTGACAACCCAGGCTACGTCTCGGGCGGAAGCGGCGCGACCGTTCCTTCAGGACGATCTGGAGAACCCCTTTCTTTCAACTTTGGATCTGTTACCGGAGCGCAAAACGCGACCGGAGGCTCGAAAGAAATCTCGCTCCTTCCGGCTGCGGGGATTCCCGGCACATCGAGCGAGGACATCTGGCATTCATCGGGAAAAGAATCGATTTTTCAGATCATTTCGAAGCGTTACGTCCGGAATCGCGAAAAAGTTTCTAATGAGGAATGGGCCTCCCCGCTGAACCGAGCCCTGATGGGGCTGCCCAATCGTCCCGCGGCACAACCTGGCGCGAAGGGGAATCGAAAGTAAGTCCTACCGCCCTATGCCGGGATTTCTTTCCGTAACCGCATTGATGAATATCGCGCGGAAGTCTTCGGGAACTTTATAGAGTGCCAAGTAATCGAGCGAGCCGTGAGAAATTCCGCGAAGCCCGATGTAATGCAAAAAATAGTTTATTTGATTCATCAAAAGGGAATTATTCACGCGCTCGAAAAGATGAGCATTGATCCCGACCTGATAGTAATCAGCGAGAAGCACAAGGACGTCGTTCAGCGGGGTCGATGGATGTGTTCGTAGCAGGCAATTTTCGATATGCCCCATGATCTCCGCCATCCGATTGATGTACAAATGCTGATGGAAGAAAGCCGGATATCGATGCCCAACGCCCCCCTTGAACCCGAAATTCTTGGGCATGACGTCCTCGGGATTGAGGCCCTGAGCCTTCGCGGTTTCGGCGATTTCCTTGAACCACAAGTTCCAGATTTCGCCATGTTCCGGAAACGGCCCCGGCAGACCGACCGGAGGCGCCATTCGGCTCTGATTCCAACCGCGCCCCACCTTCAAATCAATCGTTGCCGTGCTGATGACGTTCCCGGTTTCGGAGACGAAGCGACCCGACGTGATCGTTCCAGTCTTGCGCGTCGTCCCCTGGTAAAGCGAGGTACCGTCTTCGCCATGAACCATGACTAAATGTTGCTTCTTAAGAACGCTTCTCAAATTGGCGGAAACGTTTCCCGATCGAAAATCCTGGTCAAAACTCCGCGTCGCCGAAATGTAATTCTTCAGATAGGTTTGAAATTCCGAGGGCTTCTTTGCCGATACGAAATAATCATCACGAACGTTCCGGACCGTTTCCGTGATCCAATCCGTATTTTCGAAGTTCATCTCGCTGTTAATGAGAACGGGAGCCGTTTTGGGATCCGTATGACGCGCGGACATCTCGACGAGAAACCGGGAGACGCAATTCCCGTCGGCGAATGCGGACCGTCCCGTTCCGAAGAGGGCTGGAACGAGAGTAAAAAGACAAAATATCTCGAAGAAAAGAATTGGTTTCAATCGTGTTCTCTTCCATTCAGTTTAACGCTAAAAAGCCGCGAATGGAACACAGCAAAGTCAGACACTCACTATGCGGTGTTACGTCGATCGCCCCGCGCAACCGAATCACGAATTGCCAAATAAATCCGAGTGGGCCGATTCCAAACAATGCAAGACGAAGCTCATTACCAATCTACGTCTTTTTGCGCTCGAAACCGTGTCTCCTCCTCGCAAACCTTCCGGTTATTGGCGAGTCGCAGGAGATCCGACAGAGGCTCCGTGATGGCATCACGAGAAATTTCTATTACCTCTGGGAAGATCATGAGCGGGTTTCTCTTGTCGGATCAACTCGCGAAACGGACGCGGGGCGCTGGATTGCCCCTGTTTATACGCCCAAGAATTTTCGTGGACATGGATATGCCTCTGCACTCGTAGCCGCCGTCAGCCAACAATTTGTAAACCTCGGGAAAAAATGCCTCTTATTCACTGATTTGGCGAATCCGACATCCAATAGCATCTATCAAAAGGTGGGATATCGTCCCCTGGCAGACTTTAAACACATCGAGTTTGTCAGGGGTTGAAGGACCACAATAGCGCGTCAAAAAAGGCGATAACAAGATACTTTTTTCTGTCATGAAATGGACGGTTTCTACCGAAAAGGTGTAAGACTTGTCGAAACACTTAAAATAACCACGGTGAGATTTTATGAAAAACTTGAGCAGTGACCGCCTGTTTGCGACCCTTCAAAAAGCATTTTTAGCTGCCGGCTATCTTTTCCTGTTCGCGGCATGCGGCACGGAGCTCCCAACTGTAAGCCAGTCTTCGTCGAACCCGGAGCCCGTTAGCACCAGTTCTCCGATTCCGATTAGTCCGGCCTCACTCACCGCGACGGCCGGATCGGATTATCCCTATCAGTTCCAAAGTCCGGGCGGGACGAATCTCACGTATTCGATCACTTCAGGGCCAGGTTCGGTTGGCGCTGCCTCAGGCGTTTTTACTGCACCCAATGCAAAGGGCACTTCGAATCTGAGAGTCTCCGATTCAAACGGAAATTCGGGGAACGCATCCATCGAAACGGTTCGGATCCGCACAAACGGACAGGTGAATGCCGCGATCTACGATGGCACTTCCTTGTATATCGGTGGGAATTTCACCGCCATCAATCCTCTTAACGCTCCCAAGATGATCACCTTGAATTCAACGGGTAAGCCCCTCATTTCTTGTGATTTGAAATCAGGGTTTGATACGGATGTGAAGGCAATCGTGGTCAGTGGCTCCTCGATCTATGTCGGAGGATCATTTCACTTCTATCAGGGTCAGCCGGCCAACTATCTCGTCAAGCTCGATGCTTCGACCTGCGCGCTCGACACCACCTTCAGCCCTCCGGCTTCGAATGGTTTTAGCAGCACCGTATATGCGTTGGCGATCAGCGGAACCTCCCTTTATGTTGGGGGCGCCTTCACCGCCTATAGAGGCGTGGCGGGTTCGGCAAACCGAATCGCCAAGCTGGATCTCACGACCGGAGAACTCGATACCACTTTCAGCCCTCCCGGCTCGAATGGTTTTGGAGGCACCGTCAACGCTCTCGCCGTGAACGGGACTTCGCTTTATGTCGGCGGCGCTTTCACCGCTTATAAAGGTGTCGCGGCTTCTGCAAACCGGATTGCGAAACTCGACCTTGCGACGGGAGAGCTCGACACCACTTTCAGTCCCCCTGCCTCCAACGGCTTCGGTGGTACTGTCAACGCGCTTCGCGTGAATGGAACTTCTCTTTACGTTGGCGGCGCTTTCACCGCTTACAAAGGCATCGCAAATTCTGCGAACAATCTCGCCAAACTCGACCTCACGAGCGGTGAGATCGACACGACATTCTCACCAGTCGGAGTGAACGCGAACGGCTTTGGCAGCACCGTGAACGTGCTCGCGGTGGCGGGAACTTCCCTGTATGTCGGGGGCGCGTTCGCGACTTACAAGGGAGTCGCGAACTCCGCGAGCAACCTAGCCAAACTCGATCTGACGACCGGCGAGATTGATACTACATTCAGCCCGGTTGGCGTAGACGCGAATGGCTTTAACAGTTCTGTCTATGCATTTGCGATTAACGAGACCTCACTTTACGTTGGAGGCTATTTTAGCGCATATCGAGGGATACCAGACTCCGCAAGGCGTATTGCGAAGCTGGATCTCACGACTGGAGCCATAGACACGAGTTTCGGGCCGGCAAGTGGTGCGAAGGGTTTTAACGAGACCGTCAACGTACTCACCTTTGCTGGAACAACTCTTTATGCCGGGGGCAATTTTATCGGGTATGCGGGCCAGATCGCCAACCGCCTCGCGAAGGTCAATCCTTCGACGTGGACACTCGATACCACTTTCAATCCACCCGCGGGCAATGGTTTGGATGGAGAAGTAAAAGCGCTCGTCGCAAACGGGACTTCACTCTATGTCGGCGGGCTGTTCAGCGCGTACAAGGGAGTAGCGAATTCCGCGAACAACTTGGCCAAACTGGATCTCGTAACCGGTGCAATAGACACCACGTTCTCGCCGGTCGGGGTTACGGCCAACGGGTTTGGCAGCGCCGTGAATGCGCTTACGGTGAGCGGGACATCACTTTACGTCGGTGGGCTCTTCACCGCCTACAAAGGCGTGGCGAATTCAGCCAAGCGTGTCGCAAAGCTTGATCTCACGACGGGCGATCTTGATACGGCTTTCAGTCCGGCCGTCGCAAATGGTTTTGATAGCGCCGTCAACGCGCTCGTAGCAGCTGGGAGTTCCATCTATGCGGGCGGGAGCTTTACCGCTTACAAGGGGGTAGCCAACTCCGCATTTCGTATCGCGAAGTTGGATCTGACCACAGGTGCGATCGATACGACATTCAGTCCCGTGGGGGTGAATGCTAACGGATTCGGTTCGACTGTGAACGCATTGGCGACCAGTGGCTCGTCCCTGTACGTTGGCGGCCAGTTCACCGCGTACAAGGGTGTGGCGAATTCCGCGAAGTACTTGGCCAAGCTCGATCTGACCAGTGGTGACATCGATACCACCTTCAGTCCGGTCGGTGCGGCGACGAACGGGTTTAATTATTTTGTGTTTTCCCTTCTGTTGAATGGAACATCCCTTTACGTCGGAGGTGAGTTCATTTCTTACAAAGGAGTCGTGAATTCAGCGAACGCTTTGGCGAAGTTGGATCTCACGAGCGGCGAGATTGATACCACCTTCAGTCCGGTGGGTGCGACCGCGAACGGCTTTAGCACCAAA
>DATDSK010000041.1:0-7161 GCA_035291325.1 Bdellovibrionota bacterium
GGACGCGGCGGGGAACACGAACGCCGGCCCGGCGACTTTAGCGAGAACATACGACAATGTGGCGCCCACTGTTACAATTCTAACCCCGACCCCAATGCCAGTCCGAGTAAACCAATCGACTCCCGCGAATTTCGTCGTTAGTTACGGCGGGGCGGATTCGATCAGTTTGGCAAGTGGGCACGTTTCGCTCAGTACGAGCGGCGGAGTGACCTGCAATATTCCTGAGGTGACTGATACGGGAGTAGCGGAACGCACCGTGACTCTCACGGGTTGTACCGGAAATGGCACTGTCGCCATCACCATCCTGAGCGGTAGCGCGTCCGACTTGGCGGGCAATTCGGCTCCGGCATCAGCGATGAGTTGGCAAGCAACAGTCGATAACACGGCTCCAACGATCAATGTGGTCGGCCCCACCCCGACGACGGTGAATAGCGCTCAAACGGCAGTGTACACAGTGAATTATACCGGTGCTGATTTCGTGAGCCTTGCCCCAGAGAACATCATACTTTCAAAAACGGGTACTGCGAGTTGCTTGGTTTCCGTGACTGGAGCAGGTACCGCCAGTCGTACCGTGAGTTTAACGCAATGTACAGGCGCTGGAACCGTTGGGTTCACGATCGATGCTGGTACTGCAAGCGATTTAGCTAGCAACATCAGTCCGGCTGGCACGGGGGCTCCTGTAACAGTGTCCAACGGATCGATCTCTTCCCCTTATCTGGATAGTGTTACGCCGGCCTCCGGAAGTCTCGCGGGTGGTACGGCAATCACAATCCAGGGAGGCCAGTTCCAGACCAATGCGCAAGTCATGATTGGGGACGCGGTTTGCTCGATGGCGCACTATATTTCGCCATCTCAAATGACTTGTATTACTCCGAATCATGTCACTCCTGGGTTGGTTTCGGTCGTTGTCACGAATCCAGATACGGGTCAGGCAAGTGCGAACCTGTTTACATATCAAGCGACGGCGGAATTCTGGGTGACCGGAACTATGAGTTCCTCGAACGCATCTGGGGTCCTTTACGATTCGGGTGGTCCATCCGGGAACTATACTGGTGGCGACAGTTCCTCGTTTAAGATCATCGGGACAGTTGGATCGGTCATCACGCTTCAATTTACGGACTTCGACCTGGAAAACATGGTGGACTACCTGCGAGTTTATGATGGGGCGTCGTCAGCGGGGACCTTGCTCGCCGAATTTACAGGCGCTTCTATTCCGAGTACCGTTAAGGCTTATAGCGGAAACATGTATATCCAAATCTCAACAAACTCGACCGTTCACAAGGCGGGTTTCAGGGCAGTTTGGATCACGAGTCCGGCAGGCGCTCCGAAGGCGAACTTCACGGTCAGCCCCGCCAATGCCGAGGTGGGTTCCGTCATCAACTTTCAAGATACGTCGACAGGAACTGGAATCTCATCTTGGGAATGGGACTTTGGGTGGGATTCGAATCCGGATCTGGAGAATGAAGGAGTGGTCGACAGCACAGCGCAAAATCCAAGTCATGCTTATCCCGCATCCGGCATCCGGTTGGTTTCGTTGACCGTTCGGAATGCTGTAGGTATGGATACGATTAGACTCCCCGTGAGGGTTTCGAGTTATCTTATGACGGATGGGAGTGCGACAAGCTTAAAAGGCACGCTGTACGACGCGGGCGGGCCCTTCGCTAACTACGGGCCGAATGATAGAAACACGTTCCAGATCACTCCGACAGGCGCATCGATGATCACACTGAATTTTAACTCTTTCATTGTGACGGCCGATACCTATTTCTACATCTACAATAGTACGTCGACGCAAGCGAAGTACCTCATCTGGAAGTGTGGCGGAACCACAAGCTGTGCGACGAACATTCCGACGAGTATTACTTCAAATACTGGACAGATGACCATCCAGATGGACGCTTATGACAGCACGAACGAGACGCTGTCCGGCTTCGAAGCGAACTGGATCGCCCAGTAATCCCGGCTCTCACTCAAATCTGGTCCGCAGCACGTTCCCATGCATCGCGGCCAGTCTCGTGTAATCCTGGTGCCCATCCGCGACGAGGAGAACGTCGGTCCCGAGCGCGTGACCGACTTCGAGGTCGTGATCGGTGTCGCCGATGAAGAGGGTTTTTGAGGGATCGATCCCGCTCGTTCGGATGAGCTCACGGCCGCGCTCGAGTTTGCTTGCGGCGTAGTGGTTGTCGATTCCGAAGATGTGCTGAAAGTAGGCGTCGATCTGGTGCCTTCGCGTGATCTCGTCAAGATGGGTCTGCGCCGCCGCGGATAAAATCGACTGATGGACCTGTCGGCGCGACAGGATTTCGAGCATCAGGCGGGCGCCGTCAAAAAGCCCAACCGTCGTCGCGCGCTCATGATAACGGGCGATGAATTTGTCCCCGACCTCCTCGAAGCTGTAACGGGAGAAGTCGAACCCGAGCTTTCGGTAGTAGTCGATCACCGGGAATCCAAAAATCGCACGGTACTGCTCGAGCGTGATTGTGGGGAGTCTGTACTCGTGGAGAACCGTGCTGATCACTTCCACGCAAAGGGAAACGTCGTCGAGGAGGGTTCCGTTCCAGTCCCAGATCAGGTGGGAATAGGGCTGAACCTTCCTCAAGAGCGCCGTCTGACGGGCCACACGGTCGAAGAAAACAGATTGAATCCCCGGGTACGTGAGCTCGCGCGGGCAGCTCTCGAGAAGAACCGTTTTTTCGATTTCGGAATGGGGAAGAGGACCGAGTTCGTCGATCCAGGCAAAGCAGAGGAGTCCGAAGCTTGAGCCTTCGGAAGGCCTCACCCGGAATCGGTTGAGCGGGACCAAATGGTAGCGGGTCGCACCCGTTTCTTCGTACAGCTCCCGATGGGCCGTTCGAAGGATATCTTCGTTCGCCTCTCGATGTCCGGCCGGGAGCTCGAGTGTATCGCGGAGTTTGTGCTTCACGAAAACCCAGCGGTCCTGATGCCAGGCGACGATCACAGCGATCGAAAGAGCCCCATCCGACAAATCGGCGGGCGAACAAGTCAGGAATTCGATTTTTGGAGAGGGGCTCATCGGAAGGCGCCAATCTAATCGCTTCAAGAGAGTATGACAAGCACTTGAAGAGTTTTGTGCTAAGCTCGTGCCCAATGAAACGTCTGGTTCTATACCGAGGGGATTGTCGATCGGATGATCGCGGCTTACATCGAGGAGCTCACCTCGGCGCTTTTGGCGATGATCACGCCGATCGTTACGAGTTACCCGGAATCGCCGTCGGGACAGGTCGGCCGGAGCATCGGGATGAGATCATTCGGGCGAAGCCGGATGATTTTTTCGAAACGCTCGAGGGGACCGATTCCGTACTTTCGGCGATTCTTGATCCAACTCAATTCGTTTGTCTCCGACCGTATAAAAGCCGTTCTCGCGTGGACGTAAAAAAGGACCCGCCTGCCGGCTGAGTTCGAATTCGGGAATATCCATTTCGAAGAAAAAGGGCTTCCCTTGCTTTCGCTGCTTTCGGGTCGAATTCGTCGAGGAGCTTCTCCTTCATGAATTGTCGCTCTGAAATTGCAATTGAGGCTGGGTGTGACAGAATGTTCCAAAATGTGACAAAACAAAGCCCCTGAAAGGGTTGAGCTTTCAGAGGCTTCATTGTGTAAATGGCTCAGGAGGAGGGAGTATCGATCCTTACTCCCGATCCTCTTGATGTTTCAGGATTAGAAACACGTTAGTCAACCATGTGAGAGCAGTTTTGCGATACTGAGAGATACTGGGCGGGATGTTTGTGACTAGGGTTCGGGTTTGCCTTGAATTAATGACAATTAATCCTGCAATCCCGATTTGTCCGCGCTAATTCCGTTTCCTGTTTCAAGACTAATCTGACGAACAATTGAATCCCACGTTTACTGGCATTTGTTTGTCATTGATACTGATGAAGAAGGGGTTCGGGCCTGAAAGCTATGCTTGGAAAAAGACTTTGACGACATTTTCTTAAAATACAGTCAATCTGACATAGCTATCTCTCTTTTTGTGCTTTCCAGCTGGAACACAAATAGAGCAGCCGATTTGAAATTGGAATATGCCTACGGCTGTTACTTGTCCTGCCGATCGTTTTCCTCAGTTGATAAAATTCAAGACTACTCAAGCTTCTCTGAGCTGTGTGAATCTCTCATCCCAATTTTGCCTGCATTTCCTTCCCTGGAAGATTTTGTCCCTGAAGGAGATTGGGGAAATATCAAATATTTTTATGACAACCGTCTTTTCTGTATTCTGTACGGTTCCAAATTAAGTTGGCCGTACGAGTTCTTGACGAATTTTGAAATACTTTGCTCTTCGTTAAAAACGGAAATTCGGTCTGCAGCGCATGAAGATCCTTTGGCTGATCTGGAGGCAATGCTGACCCTAAGTGACTTGGTCGTCACCACTTTGCGATCGAATCCGCCGTGCAATTCTTATGACGTAGCGCCCGGCCATATAGAAAAGCCAAGCGAGGAATATTGGACAGAGTGCGTTCAGTTTCTAAATGGTTTTCAGACTGATCTTTTTTCAGAAAGCTTTCTGAAGCGATTCACAATTTCCGCTGGCGCCATTCCGTCACTTTTACGGGATTTGGACAGTTTCGTAGATGCTAGTTTTAACGGACGTTTGATCCGATTTATGTTTGTTCAGTCCGGCTCGCTTGTAATACCCGTGAATCCTCGCTGGTACATTTCAACGCTAATCGATTCTTGGGGCGAGACGTTCACGATACTCAAGAATGCTATCAAACCAGAAAAACCGCCAATTCCGATTAGAGTCGGAGTAGAGGTTGGCAAGTTTGCGAGGTGTAGATTAAAGCGTGATCAGGTCCACCTGCTCGCGAGCGCGACAAAGAAGAACGAGAAACCAGATGATTTTATCTTTCCTTTCGTAATTCAATCCGGCGACTCCCTATATCTTTTTTCTTTTTTGCAGCCATTCCTCGACCCCGATTCCATTTCAAAGGGATTTCTCGATGTGCATAAGGGAATTGAGGAAGCAAAGACAAGATTCGATCAGGAGCTTACGCTAGCGCTTCACTTACAAGGCCACTTCATTAGCTATCAAGGCAGAAAGAAATCCATTACCCCAAAGTTTGTTGTCGTCGCACCTCATCTCACTACTGGGTTTGCAAGTTTCAACATCCCCAAGGACCTCGATGCTGAACTACTCTTTATGGAGCAACTTCTTGGGATATTCGATGAACTGAAGGATGCAGACGAGTTCGACAAGTTTATGAAGTACCTTGATGCCAATCGGAACAAGACAGGACCGCTAATTGGTTCCTTAGATCACTTCGGGTCTTTCCGCGATTCACATAGCGTCTTGGTCGATGGGGCTATAGAACCTACGATGATCAGCCTTGATCCTCACTGGGGAACAGAGTTTCGATATAGAAGTCTATCTGATTTCTGGAAGATTTACCCGAGAGTACATCTTTTTGAACATCCCCGATCATGGAAAGTCTCGCAGGAAACGCCAACGAGAACTAGGCTAATTGCCAGGTCATTTATGGGATCGTCGGTATACTTCGAAATTGGCGACACTGCCTGCTATGTGAACGCACCTTTCCATGGAATGGACTATCAGCTGGCGTCGCTCACAGATGCCGTAACTCAATGCCTTCAAGACTATCTTTCAGAATTGAGCTTTAGCTTGAAGAAGCATCGTTTTTTTCGAACTAACAAGATGATTCAGGTTTTAGTATTCCCGAAAAGCCTGATTTCGAACCCAGAATTGGAGTTTGGGCATCTTAAGCACCTGGAGTGCAGTGCTAACCCATTCTCAATTGACTGTGGCGTGCCTGACCACAATTGGATTGGCTTTCGGTATGTCTTTGATGATGCGCAAGCTCCTGAAATATTGTCTGGGAGCAATGGGCGCGAAGGTGAGATTCGCTTTGTCCGGTTCCTTTTGGAAGCGTTTAATTCCCAGATCCGGGATGAAACGGAATACAAAAATATATTAAGTGCCCTGGAGGGATTATCCAGTGGCAAACCTCGATACACAGTTTCGCACCAAAGAAAAAAGGCTAGCTTTCCAGATGTAGTTCAAACTTCCAGGCCAGAAGCAAAGCACTTTAAGTTGGCGAAGAAGGTAATTGCGATTGAAGCAAAACAAAGTGGCCTAGAAGAAGGCCAATATGATCTTAATCAAGCGAAAAGAAACATTGACATTCTACTAAAGAGAGTCGTTGCCAAAATTAACGCTCTTGTATGCCTCTATAACATTAAAGAAGCCGTCCCGGAGATAATCCAGAGGATAGATGCTTTGGTCCACAGAGATGAAATCGATTCTTTCCAGTACAAGACAGCTCCGCAAAGGGACATTGCATACGATTTAACCGAAAAGATGACAGAGCAGCATCGTGAATTTACAACGATGCACCGGAATTACCGATATCTAATCGAAAAATTCGTTCAGCTTAGTCCGTCTGGAAACAAGGCTTTTGATGACAATGCATTTCAAGAGCTAGTTGCTCTCATCGATTGGTTTTTTGTATTTGTTTCCGCTGGAGACCAAATCTTTCACGGGATCTTTCCAGCCGGCCTAGAGATAGATCGAGATTATAAGGTTGATGTCGTCTTGCGGGAGGATAAGCGCCAGGAAACGGAAGAGTTCGGCAAGTATGTCATGAATAGAAGGATCGGCGTCGGCATTAATCCCTCTGATAAGGTTGAGTCACCAACCGTAATCGATGATTACTTAAATGCAGTCGATTCGGTTTTTCTTAAGGTTAAAGGATTCTTGTTTCGGGATTTGATTAATATGCTGCAAGTGCTTGCGGTTTGGGGTTACCAAACCGATGAGGGCGAGAAGACTTTTTACTTTGCATCCAAAGAGGCGATCGTAACCCTTTGCCTAGAGGTGATTAAGGGAGGAGAAAAACAATCAATATCGAACGCAATTGAATTCTTGATTCTAAGGCCAGAGAACCTCTGCAAAGTAATCGGAAAAAACGATTATCCAGAAATTCCAATCTGGGAACACTATAAAAGGCATTCCAGGTATCTAATCAGGCCGCTGATCGAGATCGGCGAACACATGTAGTGTCCCCTCACTTTTTGGACAACTCAGGCCGCTAATTTCCCCGCATACTGCGTCGGCGTGAGGTATCCCAGCGCCTGATGCGGCCTTTCGTTGTGATATCGGTCAATCCATTTCCCGATGACTTCGAATGCGTG
>DATDSK010000042.1:0-8586 GCA_035291325.1 Bdellovibrionota bacterium
AAATAGAAAAAAGCGAGACAATTCACCGCGTGAGCGCTATTGCCTGTGCCCATGAAGAACGAATTCAGGGTCCTGCGCATAGCACCTCGGATTTTTCTGTACGATTCGAACTCGAGTGCTCCAAAACTGAAAGAGGGTGAAATCGCCTTCGCACAGGTCCCGAGCACGGCGTTTGGCGATGGGACTCATCCGACAACACGGCTCTGCGCGGGGGCGGTTGATCAGCTCTGTCGACTGTTCCGTCCAAAGAGTGTTCTCGACGTCGGCACCGGAACGGGCGTATTGGCCAGAATCGCTCGGTCGCGCGGCGCTCAGTTCATCGCGGGGACCGATATTGATGCCGATGCCCTGATCGCGGCGCGGGCAAATTCCGTTCTCGATTCAAGCAAACTCGAAATCGTTTTCGATGATTGTCCGCCGGATCATTGGGGGCCGCGGTTTGATCTCGTGGTCGCTAACATTTTGGAGGAACCGCTCCTGGAGCTTGCTCCGGCGCTTTCCCGTGCTCTCGCGCCCGGGGGGCGGTTGCTTGTCAGTGGGTTTACGCCGCTGCAGGTTCCGCATATTTCTGTTCCGTTCAAAAACGCCGGCTTGAAATCCGAGACCACATCCGTTCAGGACGGATGGGCGTTGATGATCTTTCGGCCAGGAGAAGGGCTTTAGCGAATAGCAACAGGCTCACTGATCTTAAAAAGTTCATCTTCGTAGCGCCACTTGAGTTCGGGTGGCAGGTTGCGATCGCTTGCATAAACGACGAACACTTTTCTTTCAAATGCCCGCGGGCCCAGCAGGGCTTCGATCCTCTCAGGATGTGCCAGGCAGACGTCGAGAATGAAAATATTATCGCGTTCGGCGAACCAACTGCAAAGACGCTCCTTGCAACACACGATGAGCGATGGGTCGTTTTTAATCCACTGCATGGCATTACGGGCAGGGGCTCGGTCAGAAGCCATTTCGAGACGCTTTTTCAAGGTCCTCATCGGAAACTGTTGATCCCATAGCAAGAACCCAACTGCCATTGCGAGCAGGCAGAACCGTGACCATTCCGTGATCTTTTTCACGCCCCAACCCATTTGGCCCCAGCCCACTTGAAATGTACCGAACACCATTGCCGCCCCCATTGCGACGGCCACGGGGAGTGCATAGGGATCCTTGAGTTGATACATCGCCACGCTTTCGGACATGACGTTGGCCACTAGAATGGGAAGCCCAGGGAGGTAGATCCAGAATATTCGAGCCCACTTCTTAAGTCTTTGCGGTCCGGGTACGAGCCAGAAGCAGCTCATCGCGAGAAAGAAGAACAGATATTTGAAAACCAAGGGCCTGGAAAGCATCCGAACAATGATTTCAGGGTGAACGAAGAAATTCTGGACAGCCTCTTGAGGCGTTGCACCGAAACTGCCGAAACGCGAGGCAAACGTGCTCACGGTGCCCCTGCCGGTCGCGTGAATGTATCCAATCGCCCCGATCGAGACAGTGATCACGATGACGCTGAGAAAAATCGGGAGAACGGCTTGTTTTCTCGGTTTAACGGCATGCTGAAGAAAAACCATCAGCCCGAAGGTGGCGCCGAACAGGCCATAATCTTCTTTTTCCAGACAAGCCAGGACAAGACACGCAGCCCAGCCCCACCACTTGTGCCACGAGTCCTGAAAATAAAAGTAATAGCTGGCTGCCATGAGAAAAAAACCGGCGCTGCTTAAAACATAGGGCCAGGTTTCCATCTTGAGCACTGCGGGAGAGAAGACCCACAAACCGGCCGCGGCAAGATACAGCACGCCCGATTGACCGGGGCCGGCGGTTTGATTTTTGACATCAAGGGTTCTTGCCCAAAGCCAGAAAACATAGGCCGGCGCGAAAAGCGTGAACCCCATCCAGATATGACTTAACCAGGCTGCGGGAATCCACTTTGCAAAAAATCCTAAAAAAGGAAGAGATAGACTGAGATGGTTGGAGTGATAATCCAGAACCGTGCCTGAAAATGTGGCCCAGGGATGCCCAGTTTTCGCTTTTGCTTCTATCAGCTGGATGTAAAGAGTGAGATCCCAAAGTGTTCCTTCGAGCGCCCACTGATCCGCGAAAAGCGCGGCAATCTGGACGATGATAACAAAGGAAATGCCGAGCAATACCCGTTTTGGGGTAACCCAGCGCTCAAGCGTTTGAACGACGGCAGCGCCAAGATCATGCCGACGCGGCCAATTCAGGATAAAGAGAAAAACGCTTAAGAGGAAAGCGATCCGAGCAACAGAATTTGATTTGGCGCCCGAAAGGACCGCGAGTAACCATACTGACCAGACAGACAGGATCGCGTTTCGCAAGAACCTGATAGGGATTGGCCCTGAAAATTTGTTCCGGAGGTTGGGCATTCCGCAGATATACGGCAAAACGACCCGAAATCCACAAAAAACAGGGGGCCTTGATTCGCGCTAACAGGTCCCCGCCAACACTTCCCCGCCAACACTTCCCCGCCAACACTTCCAATGCGGTGGATCTATTCAAGCTGCGGGATTTTCGATTGCAACCTTCAGTACGTTCTCCTTGGCGGCGTTCCCGAACGTGTCGTATGCCTTCATCATTTCATCCATTTTGAAGTGATGCGTGACGAGCGCCTCGGGCTTGAGCTTGCCGGATTCAAGCATCTTAAGCAGCAGAGGCGTTGTTTCGGTATCCACGAGTCCAGTCGTGATCGTGATGTTTTTTGACCAAAGATCCTCGAGGTGGAGCGCCGCACTCTTGCCGTGAACGCCGACGTTCGCAATGTGCCCGCCCGGGGCGATGACCTTTTGACATAATTCGAAAGTCGCAGGAATACCAACCGCTTCAATGGCGACGTTCACGCCCTTCCCGTTGGTTAACTTCATGACTTGTTCGAGCGTATCGCTTTCTTCCTTTGCCTGGATGCCGTGTGTTGCGCCGAACTTCTTCGCAACGTTAAGTCGATTGGCATCTGTATCGATCATGATGATTTCGGAAGGCGAATACAGAAGCGACGTAATCAGGCTCGCTAATCCAATCGGGCCGGCCCCAATGATCGCCACTGAATCGCCGGGCTGGATCTTCCCGTTCAAGACGCCGCATTCAAATCCCGTCGGAAGAATATCGCTGAGAAGGATCATCGCGTCGTCGGAGAGGCCCTCGGGAATACGATACAGGCTGGTATCTCCGTACGGTATCCGCACGAACTCCGCCTGGGTGCCGTCAATCTTGTGCCCGAGGATCCATCCGCCGTTTTCGCAATGCGAATACATGGCTTTTTTGCAGTACCCGCAGCGGCCGCAGGCGGTAATGCAGGAGATGAGAACCCTGTCACCCGGTTTGAAATTCGTCACGGCCTCGCCGACCTCGTCAACCACGCCGACTCCTTCGTGGCCCAAAACTCGGCCCTCTTCAACGGTCGGAACGTCTCCTTTCAAGATGTGCAGATCCGTCCCGCAAATGGTCGTACGCTCGATTCTGACAATCACGTCCGAAGCGGCCTGAAGAACGGGTTTCGCTTTCTTCTCAAAAGATCTCTTGCCGGGTCCATGATAGACCAACGCGTTCATTTCGGCGGTCGCCTGCACTGGTCGGATATAGGCTTCCGGTATTTCCTTTTCCTTGCGTACGGTTGATTTCATGAAAGTTCCTTTCGCTTCGTCACATCGTTGGGCATCGTTGCCGCGAAAGGGTGCAAAAGACCCTCCAACCCGACTAAAAATAAGACAGTCGTCTAGGTGTAGTTCAGCGAAAGTATTCCCAATATGGTTTTTCCGGCCCCTTGGTCGCGGGCGACACGGGCACGCCGGTTGCTTCTTTACTGGAATCGGAGGTTGAAGTGTATTTAGCCGAAAGAAAGAACATCATAGGTCGTGTATTGAGCTGCTTGGGAATACTGGCGTTCGTTTCAGCAAGTAGTGCTCTGTTTGGGCCGTCTGCTCTGGCCGGAACCGAACAGATCCTCACGTTGGAGTCCGATGACCCAACGATATTTTCTGGAGGAACCCTTACCCTAATAACCGATCGGGCATCCAACATCACGGGCGCAAAAGTTTATGTGAAGAGACCTGGGAAAAGCGATTTCGTAAAGGCTCTGAGTCTCTCGGAACTTCAGGACGGCTATACTCTCACCAAGTGGTTCCATAAGGTCTTCTCGATCAGAATGACACCGTCGGGCGACGGTGAGTACGATCTCGAAATATCCTATATTTATGACAAGAGGCTGGACGCTGCCCAAGGGCGCTTCAGGGAATTTCGCGCGCGGTTGCGGCGGGGCTCTGATGGACAGAGATACCTCGAGAGTCGTATGCCTGGAAAGGCCGGGCCCTTTCGTCAGTTGAAGCTGATCGCCAATAAAACGAAAAAGCAAAATGGTAAGACGGAATTTTTCGGCTTAAAAGACTGCGAGGTCAGCGCGATGCTCGAATTGAACAAACTCGTGGCGAGCGTGGGACCGGGGGTTGAGGAGTTTTCCGGTCATGACACGCGCCAGGCAATTCGAACCGGCGCCAAGTCCGTTTCGGGGTTTCAGCATTATGCTGATTTGGGCCCTGCTCGTGCCGTAATCGCGAACTGACGGTGCCACTCTGGAGGTCTCAAAAGGGCACTGGCTCCTTTATCGCGGCCTTTTCTTTCGGCCGGCTGCCGTGAACTAACGGATTTTTCAGGATTAATTCAGGCCGCTGGTCTGGCACTGTTCCTGCTCATTCGCCCCTCCAACGAGGAGCGGTCCGTGACATTCTGGTGCAAAATATGGGGTCTTTTGTGTGGAGTGTTTGGGTTTAATTCCATTGCGTCCACCATGAAGGTGCAAAGAGATCTCGACACAATCGTCTTCATGCTCAAAATCGTCCTTTGGGCGATCGGGTTGACCGTTATTTTCGCCAAATCAATTACGATGGCGCACGGATACTGGTGAGCGCTCTCCAGAGGCATCCTTGTCGAAGCTCATCCAGGAAAACGGATGGAATCGTGTATTGCGGGTTCACTCCGCGTAAAAACTCCATTCCTTTTTCGTAGAGGGAGCGGTCCGTCAGGAGCTCTTTCCGATAAACGAGTCTTTCGGCCCCGTCTTTTTTCCATTGAAAATTCCAAAGAATTTCCCTGATGGGTTTCTGCGTGCTTTTGGCCAGTTCAAGAACCGCAAGCACCAGACCGGTCGCACGGACCAGCTGATACCGATGAATCCGGGGCTGCTCGGGATGCGGCAGCCAGAGCAGGTTCCTGTGCTGCCCTGAAACCGCATAATCCAGATGATCATCGATCATGATGACGCGATCGATATCACCATTTTTTCCAATCACTTTATAAAGATCTTTTTTGGGCAAGGGAGCGTCTTCCAGCGAAAATATCCGATAAGCGACATCTTTGGCACTCCGGCCGTCGGGCAATTTGAGTTGCTCCAAAACGGCAAGGTTCCGGGCGCGATTTCCGCGGCTGAAGAGGCTTACCTTGACGTCGGGAAGCCCTGAAAACGCGGCAATCATTTCTGGAGCACCGTCCAGCACGATATAGCGGTTGCCAAAGATCTTGCCGGTCTTGGGTATCAGCGTGGCTGAGGCAAGTAATTCAGCCGGGGTTTTTTGCTCGACCGTATCGAGGATTGTTCGGTCAATATCGATAACGACGTGAATCGGCTCGATAACTGGGGGTAGCAGGGGCTGTTGGTTTTGGGCCAGAACCTTCGAGCCGGGTGCCAGACCGAATGCCAAAAGGACCGCGAAGGCGCGAAGTTTAAAAAAGCGATCATCGCCCATACCAGTCTCTTCGGTTGATTACAGAAATCTCTTTGCAGGCCAAGCGCTTGAAGTAATCTTCAAGTCGAGCTATAAAACCGAGTTGCATGGTTGGTTTTTAAAAATTAAAAATGGATATATCAGCTCTTCTGACTAGTTTCAGCGATTTTTATCTTTTATTCCGCGATGATGGCGTTGTTATCGACTTTATTAGCCACGAGAAGTCGATGAAGCCGGTATCTTCGCCTGGAGCACACGACTATCGAATTCAGGAAGCTCTTTCCGAGCCGAATGCTTCCAAGTTGATCGAGGCGATTCAGAATGTGCTCGTCACCCGGACATTAAAGAAGCTCGAACTCGAATTTCCGACGGGCGAGCAGCCGAAGCTTATTTCGCTGATTTTGGTCCCGCATTCCAAAACCGAAGTCGTCTGTATCGGGCGTGATGTTTCGGAATCGAGACAGCTCCAGGATTCGATGCGCGAGAGCGAGGATCGATTCCGCCGACTCGCCGACGCAACGTTTGAGGCGATCACGGTGACCGACGGGGGTATTCACATCGATGTGAATAAGCGGTTCGAAGAAATGTACCAGTATTCTCGCGAGGAAATTCTTGGTACCAGGCCCTTTCAGTTCATGACCGAAGCTTCACGCGAAGTAGTGAAACAGCATATGAACCAGGGCTTTGAAGAGCCTTACGAAGTCATGTCGTTGCGTAAAGACGGATCGACATTTCCGACAGAGGTCAGGGGGCGGGCTATTCCTTATCGCGGGAAAACGGTCAGAGTCACGGTCCTGCGTGACATCAGCGAAAGAAAGCGGGCGGAGGCGGCCCAAACGCTTCTCTTCAAGAAGGAGCAGGAGGCGCGTACCGCGGCCGAGGAGGCGAATCGGTCAAAGGACTTTTTTCTTGCCATGTTATCCCACGAACTCAGGACTCCGCTGACTCCGATTCTTGCTTGGGTTCAAATGTTGAAAAAGGGCCAGCTTTCGCCCGAACGGAGCAGGTACGGGCTCGATGTAATCGAAAAGAATGCAAAGATCCAAGCCGAGCTGATCAATGATCTTCTGGACCTCTCGCGCATCGTAATGGGAAGACTCCGGTTGGATCTGGTTCACATGGCGCCGGTTGAGGCGGTGATGGCAGCATTGGATTCCGTTCGTCTGAATGCGGAAGAGAAATCAATCCGCATCGAAACGCGGTTTGACCCTTCCTTGGGGCTTGTGCTCGCCGACCCTGTCCGTCTTCAGCAGATACTCTGGAATTTGCTCACGAACGCGGTCAAGTTTACCCCTGAGCGGGGGACGGTCGCCGTGAGGTGCGAGCAAGTGGTGCATGCGGGGCGAGTTTACGCGGAAATGAGAGTTTCTGATACGGGCATCGGTATCAAGCCTGAATTTCTTCCCGTCCTTTTCGAGAGGTTCAGTCAAGCGGATCCGAAGCACTCTCCTCAGGGAGGGCTTGGTTTGGGGTTGGCCATCACGCGTAACCTCGTGGAGCTGCATGAGGGCTCGATCGAGGCGATGAGCGCCGGAGAGGGAAAGGGAGCCACGTTTCTGGTCAGGCTTCCCATCGCTTCCGATTAACTTGCATATCGGAGTAAATGTGTTTTAACTTGTGCCAGGGACTCCGTAGCTCAGTTGGATAGAGCAGGTGCCTTCTAAGCATCAGGTCGGGTGTTCGAGCCACCCCGGAGTCGCCACTAAAAAACGCAATCATTTCTTATCATTTACCCACAAATAGTTTTATGCGTTCTTGTGTGCGAGAATGCACCTTTATTCTAAATTCCATTCGTGACTGGCCGACTGCCTACATTGTCTGAAACAGTTTCTTTGGATGTGTCAAAAACGTCTTCCTGAGTCGACAAATTATAAACAAGCCAAATTGTTAATTAATTCCAGTTAAGCCCAACTTTTTAACGGCGTTAAAGTCATCAACAAAATCGGAGGTTTGCGAAAACTACGATATTTGACTGTGTTAATCAAATATAACAAAATTATAATATGCGCGTAGCTGCACGTATGACTGTCGCAGTATCCCCGAGACAGAGTTCTCAATATCTGCGATTCCGATGTTCGAGAAGGCCCCAGATGGCCAGAGTTCCTTGCGTCATACAGAATGGGCGAACCGGGCTTGTAGCGTTGAGTGTTGCCGTCTTGATGGCGGCCTGTAGCCCGAAGATCATCGCGCCCAAGTACTACACCGATGCCGTCGTTACCGAAGAGCCTTCGTCGTCTGATGTCCTGGCCCCCTATAGACCGAGCGTCCTCAGTTGTGAGATTTATCCTTTGGGCCAAAGCGCGGGCAATACCTGCACGTTAATTCCTGCGGTCCCGGCCGATCCGCAGGGAAAGACAGTCACCTACGTCGATGGAGGAAGTTCGTGCCCTGGGGTTTCGGTTGAGAGTGCAACAGGGAGCGTAACTTTTACGGCTCCCGCCAAAGCCACGGCCTGCGTGGTTCTGGTCAAAGCCTTCAACGGAAGCACTCTTTCGCCTGCGGTCGGTTCAGATACGATCACAGGACAAAATAACGCTCCTGCAACGCCGAGCGCGATTTCGTGCCCGCTTTCGCCGGCAGCGGGGACTGGAGCTGTTGCTTGCACGCTGACACCTGCAACTCCAGCCGATATCGATAATGATTCTCTGACCTATACTGATGGAGGAAGTACCTGTCCTTCCACCGTCATCAGTGGGGCAACTGGGAGCGCGATATTCACGGCCCCAGCAAAAGGTGCAACCTGCGTGGTGAGAATTCGCGCTTATGACGGTATGGCTTACTCAGGCTTCGTGTCGTCCGCCATTATTACGGGAGCCAACCAAGCTCCGAACACACCCTCATCACTTTCTTGCACGACAAATCCTTTGGCCCAAAG
>DATDSK010000043.1:0-33131 GCA_035291325.1 Bdellovibrionota bacterium
TAAATAGAAGCACCTCGTTGATTCGTGTCGGTGTCGGTGTCGGTGTCGAACTGGAACTTTCCGAAGATTCTAAAACTTCGCCAGGAGCCGAATTACCCTGATCCCCCACGCATCCCGCGACAGAACCCATAAGAAATAAAACCGGTACCCAAGTGCGTGTGAGTTTTAGCATTCATCGATTCTGTGAAGTTCGCGATAAAGACACAAGTAATTTTCAATACTGCTCGTTTATAAAACTAACAGGAAACGGCTCATTTCATCCGCCCGCCCGGCATTCGACTAGGTCGAGTTGGTCGACATAGTCGACCTAGTCAACCAATCAACCTGCTCAACCTGGAAACACGCAGATGAAAGAGCTGCCACGGCCGGGTGCACTTTCGACTTCGACGGACCCGCCATGACGTTGCATGATATGTTTCACAATTGCCAAACCAAGCCCCGTGCCACCCTGTTCGCGCGACCGCGCCTTGTCCACCCGGTAAAATCTCTCGAAAAGGCGTGCATGGTGCTCAGCTGGAATTCCCGGTCCGGAATCAGTAATCTTCAGTACCACCGCGCTCCCGCTCACTTTCTTCCATAAAATCGAAATGAGGCCGCCGCTCGGAGTATATTTCACCGCATTTTCAAAAAGATTAACCAGCACCTGTTCGAGCCGATGAGAGTCCGCTTGAACGGTCTCCACCTCGTACTCAACCTTGATCGAATGCTTCTTCCTCTCCACGACTCCTCGCATCTGGCGGATCACCCGATCAGTAATCTCTCGCGGGCTCACTTCGCACTTAAGCCACGCATGGCTCGATTCGCCAGTCTCCAGTGAAGAAAGATCGAGGAGATCGTTGATAAGATTCATAAGCCTCTCGGTATTTCTAGCAATAATTTCCACGAACTCTTTCTGAACGGACCTGCCTTCCTGGAAATCCTGAATCAGAGTATCGGCATAGCCTTTGATTGCGGTCAGGGGAGTCCTCAGTTCGTGTGAAACATTTGCCACGAAGTCGATCCTGATCTGTTCGGCCTTTTTCAGATCCGTGACATCGTGAAATACTCCCACAGCGCCGTACACCGCCTCAGTTCCTTTTCGTAACGGAGAAACCGAGATCGAAAAAAACCGTCTCCCTGAGCCGTCCTCGAACGGCACCGCCGTCAAGGCGCTCATCCTGTTCTCTCGAATGGCGGCATCATAAGCCCCGAGGACATCCGGTTGTTTGAAGATCTCCCTCAGCCGACTTCGAGACTCAAGCCCTTCACCGCCGAACAGAGAAACGAGTCGAGTGTTGTAAAAGAGGACGGTTTCGTCCGAGTTAATCGCAAGCACCGCGTCAGAAATGGCACTCATGACCGTGGCAAGTTCATCACGCTCGGTTCTTAGTGCCTCCACTCTCGCCTCGAGTTCGGTCGGCAAACCCTCACGGAAAAGAAGCTGTGACTTTGGTTCGGTACGGCGCGATTGGAAAATTTTTGAAAAAACGGACATTTCAAAGGCCCATGATCCGATACCCGACGCCGCGAATCGTCTCGATAATGTCCGCGCAACTGCCGAGTTTTTTTCGAAGACCAAACACGTGCGTGTCAACCACGCGATCGGTGACGGATATCCCCTGACCCTCGATGATCTCCTTCAGTTTAATTCTGGACAACACCTTTCCCCGATGTTTCAAGAGACCTGCAAGCACCTTGAACTCCGACGCGGTAAGATCGATTTTCGCGTCATGACAAAACACGTCGTGAGAATCCGTATTCAGACTCAAACCGCCGACCCGAAAGACCGTCTCTCCAGCTTCCGCGGGATTCCGGACCCGTCGCAATAGCGCTCGAACCCGGGCGATAAATACCGGTATTTCGAACGGCTTCGTTACGTAATCGTCCGCCCCCATTTCAAGGCCCAGAACAATGTCAGCAGCGTCCGCGCGCGCGGTCACCATCAAAATGGGGAACCTTCCTTGTATCTTTTTACAGATTTCGAGTCCGGAAACCCCCGGCAACATCCAGTCAAGGACGACCAGATTAAAACGATCAATCGCCGACCTCGCTTCCAGAAGTTCGAGCGCGCCCTCACCGTTTTCCACCCCGATCACCGATATTCCTTCACGCTTCAGATGAAGTGTCATCAGCTCCCGAATATCCGCCTCGTCCTCCACGATCAAAACGCTCGTTTTATCGTTACGATTCATCTGATTGTCCCCATCGTCTTTCTTGTTCGGTGTCTTCAGAACGGCCCTGTCCTGGGCGAGTGGCGGACGTCGCTCCCCGTGATCGCGAAGATCACGTCTTCAGCAATATTGGTCGCATGATCCGCTATGCGTTCGAGATTCCGCGCAATCAGGATAAGGCTGAACCCCTGTTCGATGTCTTTGGCGCCTGACTGGAGGATTTTCAGAATATCGGAATATATCTTGTGTTTAAACGCGTCCACTCGATCATCCCGCTTCAGAACATCTCGCGCGAGAGTTTCATCATTTTTAACAAAAGCATCGATTGCCTCCCTCACCATGAAGCGTGTCTCACTGAACATTTCCGGAAGATCGACGAGAACCTCTGGCTTCGCCCGATCAGCCATGTAGCGCTCCGTATGATGCGCGATATTGACGGCCTGATCACCCATTCGTTCCAAATCAGTATTGATCTTGATCACGGCGACTATGAGCCTGAGATCAGCGGCGAGCGGCTGCTGAAGAGCGAGCAATCTAAGGCATGCCTCGTCCACGCTCTTGTGTTCACGATTCACTTCTTCTTCGAGTTCGTAAATATTCGGAATCGCCTCCGCGGCCCTCCCGACAAGTGCATCGGCCGCATGCTCAATCGATCGTTCCACATGGCCGGCCATCGCGAGGAGTTGCGTTTTCAGTTTTCTCAATTCTTCATCAAAGTGGCGTTCCATCAACCGAACCTTCCCGTTATATAGCTCTCCGTCCTCTTGTCCTTGGGTGTGGTAAATAGGGCGGAAGTCTCGCCGAATTCCACTAATTCACCCATCAGCAGAAAAGCGGTTTTATCAGAAATCCTCGCTGATTGCTGCATATTGTGCGTTACGATAATGATAGTCACCGTCTTTTTCAGGTCAGTCAAGAGTTCCTCGATTCGTGCCGTGGAAACCGGATCGAGAGCACTGGTGGGTTCATCCATGAGGAGAACCACCGGTTTCACGGCAAGCGCCCGCGCAATGCAGAGCCGCTGCTGCTGACCTCCGGAAAGACTGATGCCGGGTCGGGCCAGCTTGTCTTTGACTTCGTCCCAAAGGGCCGCCAACCTCAAACTCCACTCCACTCTGCTGTCAAGTTCACGCTTCTTCCGGATCCCGCCGAGCTTAAGCCCGACAGCAACGTTGTCATAGACCGACATTGAGGGGAATGGGTTCGGCTTCTGAAAAACCATCCCGATTTGCCGCCGCAACAGGACGGGATCGACTTCAGGACCGTAGATGTTTCTGCCTTGCAGCAGAACGCGCCCGCCGATTCGCGCCCCCGGTGTTTCCTCGTGCAAACGATTCAGACATCGAATGTAGGTCGACTTGCCGCAGCCCGAGGGACCGATGATCGCGGTAATCGTATTACTCTCGAATTCAAGACCGACTCCCTTGAGTGCCTTTGTTTCACCAAACCAGGCCTCCAGATTCTCTGATTTCAGAATCATGCTCCCGCTCTCCCCGATGGTTTAATAATAACCCGTGTCAGCAAATTCAATGAGGAGACGAACAGGATAAGAACCAGAGCGCCCGCCCAAGCCTGCCGGTGCCACTCATCGAAGGGACTGACCGCATAAGTGTAGATCTGTACTGGCAGCGATGCGATCGGTGCGCTCAAGTCATGACTCCAATACTGATTGCCGAACGCGGTGAAAAGAAGCGGCGCCGTTTCACCCGAAACCCGCGCGATTGCCAGTACGATTCCCGTACTGATCGGCCTCAGGCTTCCCTTCAAGACAATATGTACGATCACTTTCCATCTCGGGAGACCGAGAGCAAGCCCGGCCTCACGCACATGAACCGGAACCATCTTAAGCAGCTCCTCGGTAGTTCGAGCCACGGTTGGTATCATCAAAATGCCAAGCGCCAGACCACCGGCCCAAGCGGAAAAATGCTTGAAGGGCATCACGACCAAAACGTAGACGAAAAGCCCCACGATAATGGAAGGGATGCTCGCCAGCATATCGATGGCGAAACGAATCGCGGAGCCTCCCAGGCCGGCCCCCTTCTCACCAGCGGCGACGTATTCTGAAAGATAAACCCCGGCCGCGAGGCCCCAAGGAATGCCGACGAGGCCGGCCAACCCGACAAGAATACCGGTTCCAGCCAGCGCATTTGCCATCCCACCCCCGATTTCACCGACGGGCTTTGGCATACTCGTGAAAAACTCGATGCTGACCGATGAAAACCCCTTGAGAAACACGTAACCAAAAACACTCACGAGCGGAATAATCGCGACGAACGCGGCGAACGCGAGAGCGGAGCACATCAGGACATTTGTTATCCTTCGGCCGGGTTGTTCGGCTCTCATTTCGCGCTCCATTTCAAACTGGTTCGCCATACAAATATCCGGGCAATCGAATTAATGACGAAAGTCACAACAAACAGCGTCAGACCAACCCCAACCAAAGCCGAAAGATGGATGTCACTCGTCGCTTCGGCATATTCATTCGCAATGGCGCTTGCCATCGTTTGCGCCGGCGCGAACAGGGAAGCCGAGATATGGCTCCGGTTGCCGATGACCATCGTCACAGCCATCGTTTCCCCCAGGGCTCTTCCCAATCCGAGAATGACCGCTCCGAAGACCCCTGATTTTGTCCCGCTCAGCACCGCAAGCCTGATCATTTCCCAACGTGTCGCTCCAAGCGCGAGAGCTGCCTCGCGCTGCACACGCGGAACGGAATGAAAAACCTCCCGCGAAATCGATGCCATAGTGGGCATAATCATGATAGCGAGGATCAAGCCAGCCGCGAGCATCCCAACACCATAGGGAGGTCCTTGAAAAAGGGGTAGGAAGCCAAAAAACCTCGCAAGTACGGGCTCAACCGTACCCCGCAGCCAAGGCGCGAGAACGAATATCCCCCAAAGGCCATAAACCACACTTGGTATGGCAGCCAACATCTCGATCAGATGCCCGACAAAGCCGCTGACCCGCCTCGGGGCAAGTTCAGTCAGGAACAGAGCCGCGCCAATGCTCACCGGCGCCGCGATCAAGACAGCGATCGAGGATGACACGATCGTGCCGTATATCACGGGAAGAGCGCCAAAAACCTCACGAACAGGATCCCAGGTTGAAGAGACCACAAACTCCCATCCGAATTTCTGAATGGACGGCCACGCACCATGCAAAAGAAAGAGCGCCATTGCGACAAGCAAAATCAGGAGCGAGTAGGCCGGAAGCATCAAAACCGTGCCGAAAATTCTGTCTCCCGGATGAAAATCTCTTTTTTGCGCCGCCGATTGCGGCCTGTCGAGTCTACTCAATTCGAATTCCATTGATCTTGGCCTCGATCTTCTGGAGCAAAGCTTTAGGAAGTGGCGCATAATGAAGGGCTTCGGCATAGTCCTGCCCATCCCTCATCGCCCATTTGAGGAATCGCTGAATATGGGGACCTTTGATTCTCGGCAAAGTTTCACGAACGAGCAGATAAGTGAATCCGCTGATAGGATATGCGTTTTTTCCGTCCGCGTCCGTTATCGAAGCTCTGAAATCAGCGGGAATCGTCTTTATCGTACCTGCCACAGCGGCCGTAATCGACTTCGGATTCGGAACCACGTACTCGTTCCGCTTGTTGCGGACGCTCGCGAACGGCAATTGATTATTCGCGGCGTAGATCAGTTCGACGTAACCAATGCTTCCGGGCGACTGCTTGACGATACCGGTAACGCCTTCGTTCCCTTTCCCTCCGACTCCCACAGGCCAATTCACGGCCGTTCCGGCGCCTACTTTCGTTTTCCATTCCGGACTGATCTTTGAAAGATAATCAGTAAAAATGGCAGTCGTACCACTGCCGTCGGAGCGATGGGCTACTAGGATCGCCGTACCCGGCAACTTCACACCTTGATTCAGGGAAGTGATCCGGGAATCATCCCACCTTGCGATCTTGCCAAGAAATATGTCCGAAATCACCTCGCCCGAGAGCCGCAGATTCGGAGCGGCGCCAGGAAGGTTATAGGTCAGGACGACTGCGCCCATCGCCGCTGGAATATGAAGCACCGGGATACTCGACTTCCTCATCTGTTCCTCGGTCATCGGCGAATCAGAGGCGCCGAAATCGACCGTCTTTTCCAAGAACTGCCGGATTCCGCCGCCGCTTCCTATTGACTGGTAGTTGAACTGGGCTTCAGGAACGACCTTGCGATATTCCGAAAACCACTTCGAATAGAGTGGATACGGAAAAGTCGCCCCGGCTCCGTTGATGAGGACGGGATCAGCGGCGCTGAGGATACTGAAACTGCCCAAAAACATAGAAAGCGCCAAATTCCAGGAAATGAGTAGTCGTTTCATCGACGGGACCTCCAAAACTGTAGAAACAAAGTTCATTCCACAACGTCAGGATCTCCCCCTCTTAATTAGAATAGAATTGACGCTCGGTGTGTCAGGTTTGAGTCAAAAGACGGATGGATTCCGATTGAGCGTCCATTTTAGTCAAGCTACCGGCTTGACATTCCGTGCCGCCTGAATTCTATTGGTTCTTCGATGAGGCGACCTATGCGAATTCTGATTCTGTTAAGCATCTTCATGAGCGGCATTGCCGTTGCGGCCGATCAACGTTCGGCGATCGTTGCGCTCAATGACTTCGCGAACCTTACGGGGCCCCGACTTTACGAGGGGCATGACTCCCTCGGAGCATGCCGTGTTCTGATTTACACCCAAAACGACGAACGAAAGTCGCGGATTTGGGTTGAAGGAACGTTTCAGCTCAACACGGGCGCAACGCTTGGAATGGCGATTCCGTTTTTCCTCAGCTCTGACCCTCAGGATACGGTGCTTCACGAGTTCTATGCTGATCAGACAACCGCCTCCGTAACCCTCACCGTTATGGCCGAAGGACGCGAGGTCACCATGACCGTGAAGCTTGTCAAATCGGGAGAGTCGATCATCTATATCGCGTACCAAATCCCCGAAGGCATCCGCACGTGCTCCGACCTCCGCCGATTGCTCTGATAAAGCGACAAGGACTACTCCTTTCGAAATAGCCCCTGTCTCGCGAGGAATAAGCTGATTACCGGCTGCCTGATTCGCTGCCGCTGCCGCTGCCGCCCGAAGTTGAACCCGAGCTGCCCATGGGGCCTGACTGGTCACTCTGACCTGATTCTCCGGTCTGCCCCGGCATCGCCGACGGAGCCGGCGATGCCATTGCGCCAGGCTGTTGTTGCTGCTGTTGCTGTTGATCCCCCATCTGGCCGCTCTGGTCTCGACTCTGATCGCCAGTCTGGCCCATGCCCGAGTCTTCTCCCTGTCTGGTACATGCAGATTGCGCCAGAGCCGCGATTGAAACCGCCATTGCCAGTGTCAGTGCCGCATTTTTTAACTTCATCTCGTTCACCTTTCGTTTGTGTTGGATTTGGCAGCTTCAGGCTGCCTGTTTGGTGAGGTCCGATTTTTTCGCCTCTTCCAATTTCCTGCCCAAAACCTCAAGCTCTGCCTCGCTTGCCAGGTTTCGGACCTTTGGAAACAGTTCTGTTTCTTCGTCTTCAACGTGATCAAGAGCCGACTCAATCAGCTCATCCAGATCATCCTCGAAGTCTTCCTCGTTCTTTTCCCGAGTCATCTCCTCCATCAGATTTTTCATTTCCTGATGCTCATCCCGGGAATGTGCGATAATTTCAGCGAATCCTTCCGCGTTTCTGAAGCTCGGATACAAAACAGCTTCCTCGGCTTGCGCGTGGAGATCGAGTTCCTGTTTGATCACTCTGAATATCCGCCATTTTTCGTTAACATTCTTCGCGTTTTCCGCGTGCCTGAAAAGCTGCCTGAACCGATCGTGATCTTTCTTGAGGTACTCCAACCCATCCATACTTAGCCTCCTCGCTTCAATCTTCAGCTTGCAGCAAGGGAATGCATGAGTAAGGCCATGAAATCCGGCGTTCAAGCCGTCGTCCATGAGACCTCCACTTGACACCGGCACCGCGACTCCTTCAGATTGGCGTGAGTGTCGCGTTATCCCGTTCAACTCACAGATCAGCGGCGGAGGGCACCCCGTGCAACGCGTGCAAAGTTTGGCTGGCGCATCGCGCTTATGCTGAGCATGGGAGCACTTTGGGGAGCACTTTCGGGCTGCAGCCATTGGAAAACGCGCACCACCGAATGCAACCCCCTGGGAGGGGGACCGGAAGAAGATTGCTTCCTTCCTTTTCCATCCTCGTTCTACAGCCGCCCCGATCTCACCACGGCAACGGGAATCCGCGTCGACCTGACGGACGCGGATCTTCCCCGCTCGCTTTTCGGAACAGAACTCGATCCCTCTCCTTACAATTCGCGCGACGGATTCAGCACGCTCGGTTCGCTCCTCGCCTACTTTCCATCACGGATCAGCGGGACGAACTTGCCCGGGCCGGACAACACGGAAGCTTCCCTGAAGCCAACCAGTCCCGTTCAGCTCATCGAGTTCGAATCAGGCCGGAGGGTACCTATTTTCGCCGAAATTGACGCTAATGCCCGATTGGGAGACCGTCAGGCGCTCATTCTTCAACCCGCCGTCCGCCTCAAGCCCAAAACCCGGTATATTGCCGTCGTCCAGGATCTGCGAAAAGCAGATGGAACAGCGATCCCTCCGCTCACCGGGTTTCGCATGATCCGGGACGGCTCAATACCGCCTGGTTCGAGACTGGAGGTGGAGAAAGAAAGGCTGGACGAGATTTTCCAGGTGCTTGCACGGCACGGTATCACTCGCGACCGCCCGCAGCTCACCTGGGACTTCATCACGGCGAGCGATGAAGACACGATCGGCCGCCTTCTCAAGATGCGTGATCACTCGGCGGGCCGCCTGGTCCGTAACTTGAGCGCCGTTCAGATCCTCAGCATCGAGCATGATCCGAAGGAAATGCCGGATCTTGCGATGCGTGTGCGCGCCCGATTCAAGGCTCCCTCTTATCTTGAAGGCGGAAACGGGACGCGCCTCAATCTTTCGCGGGATACAGGCGATCCGGAGTTTCATTCCATGCAATGGTTCCCTTTGACCATTCATGTGCCCGCGTGCGCACGGCACGCGGACAAAGCCAACCTGCCGATCATCATCTACGGGCACGGCACCTTCAATTCCGCTGAAAAAGAAATGGCCGAGGAGCAAAACCGGCAATTGATCAACCGCCTTTGCGCGATCCAGGTCGGAACGGATTGGCTCGGACGCGCCAAAGGGGACCTCCCCCATTTCGTGCTGCAGATCCTTCGTAATTGGAATGAATTTCCCGCGATCACCGACCGGTTGCAGCAGGCGCATCTCAACTTCATCAATCTCGCCCGCCTGCTGCGCTCCGGAATGCTGAACGAGCTGCCCGGTTTCGTGCGAAACGGTCGGCCGCTCGCCGATTCGAAACGAATTCATTATTTCGGCATTTCCGAAGGAGGTTGCCAAGGGGTAACGACACTCGCCCTCAGCCCCGAGATTGACCGCGGCGCCATGAACGTTCCCTGCGGCTTCTGGTCGATGTTCTTTTTCAGAAGCTCCGATTTCCATTACCCGCGAAAAGCGCTGAGCGTCTTTTATCCCGGCGCCCTGCAACGTCAAAAGCTCATGACCTTAAGCCAGCTTCTCTGGGACTATACGGACCCGGGCAACTTCGCCGCGCACATTCTGCGCAACCCCCTCCCCTCGAATCAGCCAAAGCGCATTCTTTACCAGGAAGGGATCAACGACGCTTCCGTTCCGAATCTTACGACCAGGGCAATGGTGCGCGAGCTCGGGCTTAAGCTTCTTCAGCCCAGTGTAGAGCCGGTGCCCGGGATTGAACACGCGTCAGGACCGCTGGATTCGGCCTATGTTCAATACGACATCGGGATCCGTCCGCGACTCGGCTCGGATAACATACCCCCGGTGATCAATCCGGTTCACGAGGCGATTCGGCGCCTTCCGGCTGCTCAGGACCAACTGAAGCGGTTCTTCGAAGGGGACCCCGTCCTTCACACTTGCGGGGATCGCCCGTGCGTCTTCAGAAAATTTTGATCTCCCGCCACCGGCTGGACCCTGAACTCCAGCTGCAGTGCGATGCTTCCGAGGATCAGTGTCGGGAAAAGATGAGCCGCATGGTAAAGAAGAGCGAAAACCGATGCGGGGCCGCGTTCGATCCCGAGCGCAAGCAGGATGAGAACAGCTCCGGCTTCCAAAGTTCCTACATGGCCGGGCGCCGGGATCGCGATCGCGAGGTTGATCCCCACGAGCAAAACACACCAGCCCGCGATCGGCAGAGTTATCCCGGCAGCTCTCAGGCAAAGCCCCACCATCGCGACATCGACGATATCCACGACCAGTGTCCATAAAAGAGCAATCCACCAGACCCCACCGGTATTCACCGCACCGAGCGAGTCGCGAAAACGTCGAAGCGACAGTTTCAACTTCCCGGTCCTGTGACCGGTCCTGTGAAAATTCTGCGCGTCCGGCCGGCGCGTGCGCGACATGAACAGGATGAAGACGAGCACGGCTGTTCCAAGTCCGATGAAACTCAGAAGAAGCGTGATGATCGCGTCTGAACGGACACCGAACAGCCTCGTCGGAAAGACAAGGAGGACGAGGGCAATACCGGCGAAGGCAAGAGCCTCGGCCACGCTCTCCATCACGACCGCCGCGGCGGCCGAAAACGCGGAGTAGCCGTAGAGTTTCTTCAGCCGGACGATCCGCAGTGTCTCTCCGGCGGCCGCTGGAAGAATCAGATTAAGAACCCGAGTTGCAGACATGATGCGAATGAGTTCACCTAAGCGTGCCGACGGACCCGGGTTCGGTACTGCTGCGATAATTTTCCGAAAACGCTCCGCCCGAAGCACGGGGAGGAGAAACAGATTCAGAAGCCCCGCCCAGAGCACGAGTTCCCAGCGGGACTTTCTCAACGCCTCCGCGAGGCCGGCAACGTCCTGATTCCTGAAAAACGCGAAAAGCAGAATTCCCGAAACAAGTATGGGGCCGAGCTTGACCAGGGCGGCCCTAAAACTCATAGCAACCCGGCCACCTGCCGGCAGACCGCCGGACCCAGCGCGTCGGCAACCGACCGTGGAAGCCGCTTCCATCGATCGACGAACCAATCAGCCCGCCGTTTATTGGAACTCATCTCGAAATCGTCGCCCTTCACTGTACGGATGAAAAACGGCTGTTCGATGATCTCTGCTCCCCATCCCAGTTTGAAGGAAAGCGGACCGGAGTTCCTCAACGATCGCCCGAAATCAAACGTGGTCATTCCCTTTACGCAACTTCGCTCGATAATTTCCCAATAGAGAAGATTGTTCGGACTCATGTGAAACGCGGATGGCCGGGAAGACGCGAAGGGAACCGCCGTCGTTCGACCGTGATCAAGCGTCAGCGCCCCCGAAACAACGCGGCCCTCATGCCATAGCGTGACGACTTCCGCTTGATCGCCGAATGCGGAGGTCAGCTCCTTCATGAAGTTAAAGCCGTAAATCGGAGCACCCTTGCGATGCATGTTTTCCGCGAGTACATCATAAAAGGGCGCCAGATACTCCTTGCCTCTCCGTACCTCCAAGCCTGCTTTTCTCGCCTTTCGGACGCAATTCCGGATTTTGTCCCGGAGCCCGTGCCACAGCCGCTCCGGATCGGGATCAAGTTTCAACACCGCGATCACCCAGGAATTCAGTTCGTCAAATTCCTTCATCTCCCGGTTCTGGTCGCTCCCGACTGTTTTAACGACGAAGTACTGCACCCGCCGCTCGCGCGCGAGCTCAAAGGCCCGCCGAAGCAATCGGTCCCGGATCTCCTGTGTGTCCCCAAGCACGGGAGCATATGCTCCAAACAATCCATTGGTCATGTGAGCGTGAAGAAGACCTCTGATCTCAACGAGAGGGAGGGCTCCGCAAACCCTGGCCTTCTCATCGCGCGCAAGGAGGTAATGCGTACGGAGACGGTATGCTCGTCTGGCGACGCTCTGCCAGGCGAGGTGGTGGTAGCAGGTCGATTGATCGTTCCGCCCCAGGTATTCGTCCCATTGCGCGAACGCGCTCTGATCCAGTTCCTCGATGAGCATCGTCACGACACGATTTGTGCAATCGATGAACCAGAATTCACGCGCTTTGGAAAGGAATTTGCTCGTCGACTTGGAAGGAGGTCTTATGGCACGAGTGACAAGTGGCAGCAAAACTACGACGAATCGGAACGAGATCATCAAATGGGCGGAAGAGCGTGGTGCGAAGCCCACTCGCATCAAAGGCACGGGTGGTAGAAACGATATCGGAATGATCCGCCTCGATTTTCCGGGCTACAGCGGCGCGAAATCCCTCGAACCGATTTCGTGGGACCAGTTCTTCAAAAAATTCGAAGAAAGCAATCTGGCCTTGGTCTATCGCGAACAAACCGCCGGCGGCGAGCGAAGCAACTTCAACAAGCTGATAGGTCGGGAAACAGTACGCCTTTCCAGCGGCAGCGGAAGAAAGATCGCGCCGCCACGACGTCGGACGCAGAAACCGAGAGGATCGGCGGCAAGCAACGTTCGCGGACGAAAAGCGCCTAACCGCTCGTCCAAGCCCGTCTCATCGCGAAAACGGCGTACGGCTTAAGGCGCGCGGGTCGTCACGCGTGGCAAATGGGTTGCAGGTTAACGGGAGAGTTAAGGAGGAAGAAGAGAATATGAAACAGAGTAAGATGGGCCTTCTCGGCCCGATGATCGCATTAGCCGCCCTTCTCGCGGTGCCCGGTTGCGCGCAGAAGGAAACCAAGAAACCGGCTCCCGAGCAACAGGCCTCTACGGCGGCGAGCGCCGAGGATTCCGAGACGATCGGCGCCGTTTCGAAGAGTTCCGGGAAATCGAAAATAGAGACGCAAGTTCCGTCCGTTACGCAAAGGTCGACGCAAGCGGACATCAACCGGATGAGTGCGGGAGACTTCATCGCCCTCGGCTTAAATGAAGAATCAGCACAGAAAGTACTCGAATACCGGCGGGAAAACGGCAATTTCACGTCCGTTGACCAGCTCAACAATGTTCCCGGTATCGACACCGCGTGGGTGAGTCGAATGCAAAGCAAGCTGGGCGTAAGTTAGCCAGACATCGCTGAGCAGGCACATCGGTTGCTAGATCAAGGATACCTATCAGAAAGGGTTTATATGAAACTACGCAGACTGAGTCATTTCATTTCGGCTCTGGCACTGGTGTCTCTCGCCGGGTGCTCGGGCATGGGAAGTAAGAGCGAGAGCGGCAAGGAACTTTCAGCGTCAGGACCGACGATCATGAACGCAAGGACGGTTCCCTCCACGATTGAGCTGAACAAGTCTCTTCAGCCAGCTCAATCACCGGAGATCCTAGCGGACGTCAAGGATTTTTCGTCCACTGTCTCGGACGTTCGAGTCCGGTTTATTCATGTTCCTTTGGAGATCCCAATGACGAACATCGGTGGGACAACCTGGCGTGCTACCTTAACGCCGCAGCAGTTACGACAACTCGCGGTAAGCGGTCAGACGATGCAGTACGACGTTAACGTGATCGCGAGAAATCAGAAGGGACAATCGATTACTTCGCAAGAGCCAATCAGCTTGGCAGTGAAGACACCTGAACTCGCTACTTCGCCGGGATAAGCCCGCGAATTTTGCGGCGCAACGAGACCTGATCAACTCCGGGTGATCAGGTCTCGCACCGCGTTCCCGGAATGACCTTTGCAGCTGCTCGCCCGGGCGGCGCACGCATGATCGGCGCATTGCGCCGTTCCGTGGCACCGAAATGAGCCAAACGGGGGGCAGCAATGGGCAAACGGATCCTGATCACTGGCGGAGCCGGTTTCATCGGCTCTCATCTTTCCAGAGAACTCGAGCAGGCCGGCCATCACGTACGCGTCCTCGACAACTTCTCCGCGCAGGTTCATGGCAACCGGCCTGACCGGCGCACAACTTCCGCCGCAGTACAAGTGGGAGACGTGCGAAACCCCGAGCATGTGAAGCTCGCGTTGGACGGCATTGACGTAGTATTTCATTTTGCCGCGTCCGTCGGCGTCGGCCAAAGCATGTACGAAGTACGTTCCTATGTCGACAACAACAACCTCGGTACCGCGACCCTGCTTCAGGCCATTATCGCTGAAAAATTGGCCACGATCGAACGGCTGATAGTCGCTTCTAGCATGAGTATTTACGGCGAAGGCCTTTACGTTTCGGCCGAAAACACCGCCGTTGACAATGCCCGTCGTGACGTTCGCGACCTGGAACGTCATGACTGGGAGCCGAAGGGCTTTGATGGACTTCCGATCTTCCCTCGCCCGACTCCTGAATCGAAAAAGCCTGAACTGGCTTCGATCTATGCTCTTTCGAAGTTCGACCAGGAGCAGATGTGTCTCATGCTCGGGGCCGCTTACAGAATTCCCACGGTCGCACTCCGGTTCTTTAACGTTTACGGCCCCGGTCAGGCGCTTTCGAACCCATACACGGGAGTAATGGCGATTTTCGCCTCGCGAATCCTGAACGGTCATTCGCCGATCGTTTACGAGGACGGACTTCAAAAACGGGATTTCGTTCACGTTTCGGATGTTGCGCGCGCGTGTCATCTTGCGATGCTTTCATCCCAAGCGGCTGGCCACGTCATCAACATCGGAAGCGGAATACAATATACAATACTCGAAATTGCCGAGCGAATGGCGCGCGCGATGATGCGGCCCGATATTCGCCCCGAACTTACCGGAAGATGCCGAATCGGGGATATCCGGCACTGCTTCGCCGACATCACCCTCGCTCGCAAGCTCCTTGGCTTTGAACCCCGCATCACCCTTTCCGACGGGCTCAAGGAACTCACGGATTGGCTGAGCCGCCAGCGCGCGATCGACAAAACGAAGGAAGCAAACGAGGAACTCCTGTCACGGGGGCTTGCCATATGACTCTGCCTGAACGTTACGCCCTCGTTGTCGGAGGGGCCGGCTTCATCGGTACAAACCTTTCGCATGCGCTTGCCGAAGAGGGACGATCCGTTCTGGTCTTCGACAATCTCTCCCGGACAGGGGTCCACGCCAATCTCGACTGGCTTCTTCGCAAACATCCGAAGAACCTGGTTTTCATGCACGGGGACGTGAGAGATCCCGAAGCGATGCGGGACGCCGTTTCGAAGGCCGGGGTTGTCTTCCATCTCGCGGCTCAGGTCGCAGTCACCTGCAGTGTCGAGGATCCCGTCGCGGACTTCGAAATCAATTCGCGTGGAACCCTGAACGTCCTTGAGGCGATCAGGAAGGCACCCGCCCGTATTCCCATCATATTCACGTCAACGAACAAGGTCCTCGGCACGCTCGATCATATTGGTTTGACGGAACTCGAGACCCGATATGAACCAACGGACGCGAGGATCCGGCGGAGCGGCATCGGCGATGAAGATGGCATCGCGTTCTGCAGCCCCTACGGCTGTTCCAAGGGCGCTGCCGATCAATACGTAATCGACTACGCCCGGACGTTCGGGCTGCAGACGCTCGTCTTCAGGATGAGCTGTATTTACGGACCTCACCAATGCGGCAACGAAGATCAAGGCTGGGTCGCTCACTTCGTCAAACGCGCCATCGCCGACGAGCCAATAACATTCTATGGGAATGGTAAACAGGTTCGCGATGCCCTCTTTGTAGGGGACCTGATCAACGCCTTCATGCTTGGATGGAAGAATATAAACGAACTCTCGGGTCGCGTATTCAACATCGGCGGCGGCCCGAGCCACACGATCAGTCTCATTGAACTCGTCAGCCTGCTCTCGAAGTTCCAGAGGCGGACCGTGTCGATTCGATACGATGACTGGCGCCCTTCGGATCAGCGATACTACGTTTCAAACACGAGCAAGTACACAGCAGCGACAGGATGGAGGCCGCTCGTCGATATCCCGACCGGGGTTGAACAACTCTACCGCTGGCTGAAAGGCCCCCGCACCGGAAGCGACGAGACAATAACACAGCTGACCGCATGACTCCGAACAATCGTTCCCTTCCAGCACGCATCCTCATGACCTCCGATACGATCGGAGGGGTTTGGACGTACGCCTTGACGCTCGCCCGCGAGCTGTCGGATTCTGGAACCGAAATAGCTCTCGCCACCATGGGCCGGAGCCTCACCCGGGAACAACGTAAAGCCGCCTCAAAAATCAAACATCTCGAAGTTTTTGAAAGCGCCTTCCGACTGGAGTGGATGTCCGAGCCTTGGGAGGACGTCGAAAAAGCCGAGGCCTGGCTCCTTGACATTGAAGCGCGGGTACGACCGAAGCTGGTGCACCTGAATCACTTCTGCCATACCGCGATCGGGTGGCAGAGCCCGAAACTCGTTGTAGCCCATTCCGACGTATATTCCTGGTACAAAGCAGTCCGGGGCACCCCGCCCGGCGGTGAATGGAACCGCTACCGGGAAGAAGTCTCGAGACACCTTCGGGCGGCCGATCTGATCGTAACTCCCACCTCGGCCATGCGCGATTCGCTTGAATACTTCTACGGCCCGCTCGAAACCGTTCGCGTGATTCCGAATGGGACGAGAAGCGATCGATTCAGGCCGGCTACGAAATCAGAATACATCCTTTCGGTTGGACGTTTGTGGGATGAGTCGAAAAATATCCGGACCCTCGATTTGGCCGCGGACGGCCTCCCGTGGCCAACCGTTGTGATCGGGAGCCGTCTGGCTCCCGGCATGACCAGAGGCGATGCGATCACTTTCTCCAACGTCCTTGCAATTGATGAACTTCCACACGAAGCCCTCACCCGCTACTTTGAAGAAGCCTCGATTTACGCTTCGCCCGCGAAATATGAGCCTTTCGGCCTTTCCGCGCTCGAAGCGGCCCTGAACGGCTGCGCGCTCGTTCTTGGCGACATTCCGAGTCTGCGGGAAATCTGGCGCGATTCCGCAGTTTTCGTCGATCCCGAGGACCCCGCTCGCCTGAAAGAGACCCTCTGGCGTCTGATTCACGATCGGGAAAGCCGCGAAGAGCTCAGCCGGCGCGCGCGCGCACGGGCGCTCGTATTCGGCGCGGAGCAGATGTGCGATTCATACCGTCGCGAATACCGCGGTCTTGTTGAATCCGTCGGAGGACCGCCGGGATGAACTTCGCGATCTTCTGCGAATCCATTCTCTCCGACTGGAATCACGGGAACGCGCACTTCCTCCGGGGCATCGTGACGGAACTGATATCAAGAGGCCATCACGTCTCGGTTTTCGAACCCATTGATTCGTGGAGTCTCGGGAACCTCATTGCAGACCACGGATTCGAGGCGGTTTCGGAGTGTACCCGGCACTATCCGACAATTCGCGCCACCCGTTACGAAAGAGGAACCCTCGACCTCGACGCGGCACTTGATTCAGCCGACGTGGTACTGGTCCACGAGTGGAACACTCCCGAGCTCATCAGAAACATTGGAAAGCACCGGACGCGTACGCGACGTTATCAACTCTTGTTTCACGATTCGCATCACCGAATGGCGACTGACCCCGCGGCGATGTCCCGTTACGATCTTTCCGACTACGATGGCGTCCTGGCCTTTGGGCGAGTCATTGCCGACCTCTATCGCGCGCGCGGACTTGCCGAGAGGGCCTGGACCTGGCACGAAGCCGCAGACACCCGCGTATTTAGACCAGTGAAACCGGTTCAACCCGTGAAACCCATGCCGTTGCGACCCGGCCACCTCGTCTGGATCGGAAATTGGGGAGACGACGAGCGAACCGACGAGTTACAGGAGTTTCTGCTCGAGCCATCCCGTTCGCTCGCGCTGAGGACCGAGGTCTACGGCGTAAGATACCCGGACGAAGCACGGCAAAAGCTCAAATCCGCCGGAATCGCGTATAACGGCTGGACCGCCAATTATCGCGTGCCCGAAGTATTCGCCCGGTTTCGCGCGACCGTTCACATTCCGCGAAGGCCTTATGTCGAAAAACTTCCGGGCATTCCCACGATCAGGGTGTTCGAAGCACTCGCGTGCGGAATCCCGCTGATCTCGGCGCCCTGGTCCGATGCCGAGAACCTCTTCACGCCGGGGCGGGACTTTCTCGTCGCCCGCGACGGCAATGAGATGCGCGAACACCTCAAAGCCGTCATGCACGATCGTGACCTTCAGACCGCGCTCTCCCGTCACGGCCTCCAAACCATTCTCAAACGTCATACCTGCTCGCATCGAACGGATGAGCTTCTCGCGATTTGCCGCGAACTCAGAAAGGAACCCGAATGCCTCAGAGAATGAAATGGTCCTTTTACGGTTCGAGTCTCGTCTCCGCCTACTGGAATGGAGCGGCCACCTATTATCGCGGTCTCATCCGCGCTTTGGCCGATCGCGGGCACGAGGTCACGTTTTACGAACCAGACGCTTACAACCGGCAGGAAAACCGGGACATTCCCGATCCCGAATGGGCGAAAGTCCATGTATACGCCCCGACGGAGGACGGGATGCGGAACGCGCTCCGGCTCGGCGCTCACGCTGACGTCATCGTCAAGGCCAGCGGCGTAGGAGTACTGGACCAGGAACTCGAATCGGCTGTCGCGGGCATGAACCGTCCCGGTCGCCTCGTAGCGTTCTGGGATGTCGATGCTCCCGCGACGCTCGACCGGCTTGAAAAAGATCCTGACGATCCCTTTCACGCGGTTCTGGCAAATTTTGATCTCATATTCACCTATGGTGGCGGGGAACCCGTGTCACGCAAATACCGCGCCTTCGGCGCAAAACAGTGCGTGCCGATCTATAACGCTTTGGACCCCACAACCCATTACCGGGTCGCGCCCGACCCGAAATTCGCCGGCACCCTCGGTTTTCTCGGCAATCGCCTTCCCGACCGGGAAAAACGCGTCGAGGAATATTTCATTGAAGCGGCGAAAAATCTTGCCGGCGAAACCTTCGTCCTTGGCGGAAGCGGATGGGTCGACAAAGCCGTACCGGCGAATCTGCGGTATCTCGGTCACATCTATACGAAAGAGCACAACGCCTTCAATTCCTCGACGAAAGCCGTTCTGAACCTGAGCCGGGACAGCATGGCCTCTTACGGCTTCTCACCCGCGACCCGCGTCTTCGAGGCGGCCGGAGCAGCCGCGTGCATCATTACCGACCATTGGGCCGGAATTGAACATTTTCTCGAACCCGGAACTGAAATTCTGGTCGCACGCTCAAAGGATGAGGTGATCGAAATTGTTACCGCCCTGACTCCCCGTCGCGCGGCGCAGATCGGTAACGCCGCGCTAAAACGGATATCGGAACAGCATACCTATTCACAACGAGCAGCTCTGGTCGAACGCGTTCTTGAAGGGAGGTTCACGTGAATTGCCCGATGAAGATCGTTTTCTTCGGATTGTCGATCACCTCATCCTGGGGCAACGGACATGCCACCACGTACCGCTCACTTTTGCGCGCGCTCGCCGCTCGCGGCCATGAACTGCTATTCCTTGAACGTGATCAACCCTGGTATGCCGGTAACCGCGACCTTCCTTCTCCGGAATACGCTCGAACCGAACTTTATACATCCCTTTCGGAGCTGAAGGAGCGTTTTACAGCCGAGATCCGCGACGCCGACGCGGTCGTGGTCGGCTCTTACGTTCCCGACGGAATTGCGGTCGGAACCTGGGTCACCCGCGAAGCACGTGGCATTCGCGCGTTCTATGATATCGATACGCCAGCGACCCTGGCTATGCTCGAAGGGCGAACTGCCGACACGAACGCGATACCGTACCTCTCAGCCGAGCTGATCCCGCGTTTTGATCTTTATCTCTCGTTCACGGGGGGTCCCATACTTTCAAAACTCGAAAAGAATTACCGCGCACGAATGGCGCGGCCGCTCTACTGCTCAGTCGACATGGAACACTACTACCCGGAGAAGCATCCCATCGCGTGGGACATCGGCTATCTCGGGACCTACAGTGATGATCGTCAGCCCGCTCTCGACCGTATGCTCGTTTCCCTGGCGCGCCGGTGGACAAACGGTCGCTTCGTCGTCGCAGGCCCGCAGTACCCGGCAAACCTGTCATGGGCGGACAATATTGACCGCATCGCCCATCTCGCTCCCGCAGAACACCGAAAGTTCTACAACAGCCAGAGATTCACGATCAATGTCACTCGCAAAGACATGGTGAAGGCGGGTTTTTCGCCCAGCGTGAGGCTGTTCGAGGCGGCAGCCTGCGGCACTCCCATCATCTCGGATGATTGGCCTGGTCTGGGGACTTTTTTCCTCAGCTCGGGATCCGACATGGAAATCCTTGTCGCGAAAGATTCGACCGACGTTCATCGATTCGTCACTAGCATACCCGAACAGAACCGGATCGCGATCGGCCAGCGGGCCCGGGCCCGGGTTGCCAGGGAGCACTCCTCGTCCCGGCGCGCGATACAGTTTGAATCCTTTTTGAACGAAGTCCTGACGGCTCGCCCGTAGAGAGACAAGGAGGCGAAAATGAGGAAAACGAAACAACGCGTTGCCAGAAACATCAGACGACTCGGTCCGTGGTTTCACAATATTCATCTGCCCAGCGGGCACCAAACGGCACCCGATCACTTCCTCGGCGACTTTCCCGGCTCGAAGTGGCGGCAAATCCAATCGCACATCCCGCGAGACCTGAAAGGGTGGACGTGTCTTGACATCGGCTGTAACGCCGGCTTCTACAGTTACGAGCTCGCCAGGCGGGGGGCGAACGTTCTTGGCATTGATTCCGACAATCACTACCTCGCCCAGGCCCGATGGATCGCGAAGGAGTTTCATCCCAAAAACGCGCCTCGTTTCGAAAAAATGCAGATCCACGATCTGTCGCGGTTGAACCAGAAGTTCGACCTGATTCTCTTCATGGGAGTCTTCTACCATTTGCGTTATCCGGCCCTCGCCTTGGACACCGTATCCATGCTTGTCCAAAAGCTGATGGTATTTCAGACGCTCACGATGGCCGGAGATGAAGTATTCAAGCCGAGACCCGATTATGGATTGCACGAGCGTCGTTTCTTCGATGCTTCTGGATGGCCAAAAATGGCCTTCATCGAACATGCGGTAGCTGGAGATGATACAAACTGGTGGGTTCCCAACCATTCGGCGGTCCTCGCAATGCTTCGTTCGACCGGATTCCGGAGAATCGAACGAGTTGCCCATGAAATCTATTTCTGTCGCCCGGAAAAACGGGGAACTCGCAAGCGCGGCTGGGATCTCAACGAATGGAAAGCCGCCACGGGACATGCGCGAACCCGGGGGAGCCGCCATGATTGAAGCCATCAAGATCTGGAATGAACCGAACAACCTTTCACATTGGGACTTCGAAATGGACCCAGGATGGAAGGACTTTTCCAAGATGACGATACTCGCGGCAAAGGCGATGCGTGAAGCGGCACCACACGTCCCTTTGGTTCTGGGGGGCATTTCGCCGATCGATCCGCATTTCGTGCTGCTGATGCAAGCGGAAGGAGTGCTGGACCACGTGGACGTCGTCGCTATTCACGGCTTCCCCCTGGACTGGAACCATTGGAAACTCGAGGAATGGCCGGCCAAGATCAAGGAAATCCAAAAAGTGACGAACTTGCCGATCTGGATCACCGAAGTCGGCGCCTCCAGCTTCGGCTCGGAGGAGGTCCAGACACTCGGACTTGAACGCACCACCGAACTTCTGCGCGGCCGGGCAGACCGGATTTTCTGGTACAGTCTTCTGGATCTCCCGCCCAGCTGGCCCGCGAACACCCGTCACAAGGAAGTGGAAGGGAGCTCGTACTACCGCCACTTCTACATGGGACTCATTCGGGCGGACGGGACTCCGAAACCCGCCTTCGAGCGTTTTAATCCCGAACTGGGGCTCTGTCAGTGGTTCCATTTCGAGGATCCGAGACTCGACGAAGCCGTCGGCTGGATGAAACAGCTCGGGATTCGAAAGCTCAGAACGGGGATCAGCTGGGCGGACTGGCACCGTCCTAACGCAATAGAATGGTTCGACCGACAGATGGCAGCCCTCCAGGATTTCGACGTGACCGTCACGCTCTGTTTCACTCCGCCATCGCGGGGAAAGCGCGCCTGCCATACGAGTCCTCCGCTTGTACCCGCGGAATTCGCGGAATTCGCTGTTCAGGTTCTTAAACGTTACGCACCAAAAAGGCGGTAAGCACCATGCCTGCGACAATCATCCTCATTCGCCATGCCACGTGTGATCCCATCGGGATATCAATTTCCGGCCGGCTTCCTGATATTCACTTGAATGCAAAAGGAACAAAAGAGGCTGAAAACCTGGCGACAAGATTAGCGCGTTCGAGAATTTCAAAGATTTACTCAAGCCCGCTTGAACGGGCGCTCGAAACGGCCAAGCCGCTCTCGCGGGAACTCGGTGTTGCCATAAACTCTTCCGAATACTTCGCTGAGCTTCAATTCGGAAAATGGACCGGGAGCCTCCTCCAGGATCTCGCCGGTTCAGAAGACTGGAAGCGCTTCAATAGTTTCCGAAGCGGCACGCGGATCCCAGAAGGAGAACTCATGCTGGAAGCCCAGACCCGCGCCGTAGCCGAGCTCATCAGGATATCAGAAAGACACGAGGGCGAGCGGATTGCGATCGTCACCCACGGCGATATCATTAAATCGATTCTGCTTTACGCGCTCGGCATCCCGATCGATTTTCTGTTCCGGCTTGAAATCGATCCCGCGTCCCTCAGCGTCATCCAATGGCGATGGGTCGAGTACGGGCCAATCGTTCTCAAGTTCAATGATACCGGCTCGGTACTTTCCTGATCTCGAGCCTCCGGTTCAACCGCTCCTCGGGTGACCACTGGTACTTGTAGGGTTCTCGACCGCGCAAAAAATCAATCTCCCTCACTCCTTCGTCTATGCAACTCATGATTGACCGGGAAAGGATTACGTTTCCAACGCCAAAGCGGGAGAATTCGGCGTCAAACCCGGTCATATAGTAATAGGCTTTATCCCGATGGACGAAACAGAGAACCCCCGCGATGATGATCTCGTCAAAATACAGTGCATGAAGTCGCACGAATCCTCGCGACAGAAGTCTCTCGACGGCTTCCTTCAAAAATGCGCGCGCCTTGTTGCTGAATTCAGCATCTCCCACCCCGCGCCGGTACCAACGCGCGTCATGGTGACGGATCAATGCGGCATGAATTTCATCAAAATTCGACCAGTCCGCGAGAGCGAACCTCACCGTTCCTCTGGACTCGAGCCGCCGCTGGGCCTTGGCCAACTCCTTGAGTTTGCCCGACGGAAGATCCGTATTCACCGGGGCCCCCGGCTTCAGGACCATAACCGGACATATCTCCTGCGTGCTTAAGGAGAAGGTCATAGACGCGCGCGAGGTCGCGGGATCAGCTTGTCCGTGGAGAAGCGGCGAAGAAGCCCGGAGCTGTTGAAAATCGCACAAATCCCATTCATCTCTCAATTCAGGCCCGCTCAGTTCAGCCAGGAGCTTTTTCACGACCGTTTCGCGATAGGGCTCAGACGCGAGAATATCGAGGTAATCCGTATTTCCCGTGCCGATCAGAACTACTTTTCGGCGCTTCGATGCCGAGTCAAAGAAGATAAAAAGCGGCGCGAATCCCACAAGCGCGCCCCGATCTCGAAACGCCATGCTGACGAGCGGTCCGGAGCCGAAGTACTTCCACCAGGGAAGCAACCATTCCGGCGATTGAAACGGAGTTGTTTCGGGCTGCTCCTTCCAGACTTCGAACCACTCCGGGCCGAATGCCTCAAGCCGCGACGCGCTCTTGATAATCTCCACCTCGAGTGCCATCACGCCACCTTGCGAATCCCGCTGCTCTGGCAACTGCTCTGGGGAACGGATGCTGCCAGGATATCGGCGTAAGCCCTGAAATAGTCCCGAACCATGCGTCCCGAGGAGAAACGGCTTCTCGCCGCTCGCACGCAATCGGCGGGATCGATTTCACCGATTCTCCTGATCGCCTCGACCATTTCGTCCACGTCTCGCACGACAAACCCCGTTCGTCCGTGTTCCACGATTTCCGGCAGGGCTCCGGATCTGAAAGCGATCACCGGCGTTCCCAGCGACAACGATTCCATCGCGACAAGGGAGCTCGTCTCTGCCGCAAGACTCGGTATCAGCACACATCGGGCCGCCGCAATCAGGCGCCGCTTGCGCTTTAAACCGATCGGACCGATGAAACGTCTCGACCGACTCAGCCTGGGCGCTATCTCGGATCGGAAATACTCCACGTGCGAGCGATACTGAAAGACATGTCCGCCGAGAAATATGGGAAAATCAGCCTTTCTCGCGGCATCAAGCGCGAGGTGAAACCCTTTCTCAGGACAGATCCTTCCGAAAGAAAGGAGAAAACGACGTTTTACGCGTTTTACATCGGGGGAGAACTCGCCGAAGTCCTCCATCCGTATGCCGTTCTCGATGGGAAGGAGCAAGTTTGCGGGAACCCGCTCCATACTCCGCATCTGGCATGCCGAAACGCCGTTCAGGAAAGTGTGCGGTCGATCCATGCGAAATATTTCGGGAGGGTACCAGGCAAGCGGCAGATGAAGGGTCGCGAGCACCGGGACCGAGGCTGTCGGAAGGTATTCGTAAAAATCGGGTCCATGCATATGAACGATATCGACCGATTCCTTTCGAAGCACTTTTTCCAGCAACTCCCGCACTTCCCGATAGGTTCTCCGTCGCTCTTCATCTCCGATTTCGCCTTCGGTTCGCGAGACTCTAAAAAGCTCGCCACTCACTTGCGATCCTTCCGATCCTATGACCAGCGACCGGTGTCCCGCTTGAACCAGCGCTCGATCAATGATTCCGAGAATCTGTTCGGCGCCTCCGATGGCGTCGGGACCAACATGCGCAAATGGATAAGCAGCACTCACGACCGACAGCCGGTTCATAATCGCGCCTTCCTGATCCCCAGCTCGCGAAGAGCAGCTACGGCTTTCTCCCTCCAAAGCACGCCAGATGCGCCCCAGTCGAAGGTTTCATAAAGGAGCGCTCCCGGATGAGGCGCGGCACTGAAATCATAAACGGGTGCCTCGCGAAAGCGTTCCCACTCGACATCGAACATCCGAATCACTTCGAGCTGACTCGTGAAGCTCTGGAGAATGCGGAGCTTCCGAAGCTTCGCGGGTCCGGAAAGGTGGATGTTGATTTCCCGGAGCGGGTCTGAATGACTCAGAAAATGGCCAGTCAGGAATTTTTCATCTTTCAGATGGTATGATGGAAACTCCACGATCACGGGCGCGCGATCCCCTCGCGCCTCGATCAGATCGACGGCCGAGTGAACACAAAATGCCGTGGAATCGTGATCCGGATGACCACCCTCGTAGGGATGCGTGATCACGATCTCCGCGCCGCTCTCCATCAAGATTCCTGCCAGTTTGCGACTGATCTCGTTCAAAGCAAGAAAGGATTCCTGATCCCTGATACCGAGTTCGACAAGCTGATCGGCGCGGACACCGGCGACTTCCATCGCCTTGGCCAGTTCCTGCCGTCTTTGCCGGGCATAGGCCTCCGGCGTTTTAAACCCGTGCGCGATCGCCTCGCCCGGCTTTCTCGGAGCACCGTCCGTGACATGAACGATGGTAATCCGCCGGAGCGGGCCCGCGAGCTGCGCGCCGGCCCCCAGCGTTTCGTCATCCGGATGGGCCGCCACCAAAATGCATTTCGGCGCCGCCGCGGCATCGCCTGTCTCAAGACAGCGCATAAACGCTTCAAACGCGTTCGCGCGGCTTTCACTGAATTCCGACTCTGATGGTTTCATCCGCATTTTCTGCCCCGTATTCACGTTCAAGTAACTGGATGGCGCGCCGGTAGCCGCCCATGGTTCCGACATCCACATATGCCCGTCCGGCCTGAACTCCGAGCACCCGATTTCCGTTCGCGATATACGCGTTCATCAACGTTCCGATATATTCATCGCGCCGGCCGATGGCGGCGCGCTCACGCCAGAGGCGGGCCAGTTCCCGGAAAACGTATCCCGGCATTTTGAAGGCGCCCCAGATCCATTCCGATGGAGCCCCCGCCTCCTTGACCCGGATTCGTTCAACATTTCCATGTACATCCAGTTCGACTGAATCGAAGAGTTCCGGATTTTTCACCGAGAAGAGTAACAGCGACAGAACCCCGTTCGGGAGGAGGTCAAAACCGTTGCTCGGGAACCACACGGTGTCTGGCAGACCGATCAACAGAACGTCATCATCGCGGATCAAGGGACGCGCGCGGAAGAGAGCATCGCAGAGACCTTCCGGGCGAGGCTGAACGACATAGCAGGCGGAGGCCGGACCGTAGTTCCCACCGTAGTACTCGAGAATATCGGACTTACCGGTTGATATCACGAAACATAGCCGCTCAGCGCCGCCCGCGATCATTCTCTCGACGACATACTCGCTGACGGCGCGGGGCCTTTCGATTCCCTGCTCAAGGCGGGTTCCGACTGGAAGGAGTTCCTTCGAAAATGCAAGCGGTTGAATCCTGCTGCCGATTCCCGCCGCCGGGATGATTCCCCAGGTGACCGGATGCTCCGCCGCTCGAGTCACGCAGCCTCCCCCTTCACGGCTTTTTCGAAAACGAGGGCACGATGATCAGCGGTGTGCTCGGACAACACCCGTTTACGAGCGGCATCACCGATTCGGGCGAGTTCGCGTTCGGGGAGTCCGAGAGCTTGCAAGGCGTCATCGCTGTCCGCCGCGATCAGGATCTCCCGGCCGGGCTCGAAAAACTCCTCGAGCCCCGTCCAGTGATCACTGAGAACGGGAACGCCGCACGCGGCTGCTTCAAAAAGGCGCCCCGAAGGGGCGTAGCCGCTCCTTGACATTGATGAGCGAGTCACGTTCAGGGTAATGCGCGAGGAGGAGTAAAACGCGGGATGCTCGCCGGGATGGACGTGGGGCAAATGGAAAATATTTTTCCGCCACGGGAAGTCTTTCGGGTAAAGCGCGCCCGCGATCATGAACCTGGCGTCCGTCATCCTTTGCGCCGGCGATAAGAACAGCTGTTGGAGCGCGGCCTGCCGGTCATCGGCATAAGTTCCCATGTACGACAGATCCGCCTTGAAACGATCATTGGCCGAAACGCGGTAGTGGACGGAGGGATCGACGCTTCCATAAAGCGGAATCGCCTTGCGTGCCCCAAGGAGATTCGAGAGCGACCGCAGGGAAGAACCTCCGGTGTAGCTCAGAACGAGATCGAAATCGCGATAGCCGTTTTCCGGAACATACGCGGGCATCACTCCCGAGGTCAATTGTTCGATCGTAATCGGGGTGTCAAGGTCGTAAAACACGCGACAACCCACTTGTGAGCCGGTGACGAGCTCGGCGGCAGCCACTCCGTCAGGACAATAAGAGGTCACAACCGCCACATCGGAGGCGCGCAGCGCCTTCTTCACGCGCGGTAAGATCTGCTCCCAATTCGGATAAAGCACGAGCACGCCGCCCTGCAATTCCGTTAAATCGCGATTTGCGGCATAATACGGAACATCCCGTTCAAAGAAGCAAACTTCGTGGCCCCGTCTCGCCAAAGCGCCAATGAGTCCGCGCCAGAGCGTTGCATGGCCATTTCCCCACGAGGAGCTGACTGAGAGGCCAAAAACCAGGATTTTCATCGCGGTCCTCACTCCAGGAACGCTCTGACCTGAGCAATTGGCATACCGTTCAAGGCGCGCCTTCGGGACCCTGTGGGCACCCGGGGAAGCACGGATATTGCTTCACAGAGTTCTGGGATTTTCCCGGCAAACGGCAAGAAGCCGTGAAGACGACGTTGAGGCGAAAGGAGCCGAACATGATGTCCAGAAAAGTCACTCCCCTGCGCAAGAATTCGCGAGCCGTCTCGCGCAAGTCCAAAAACAGCGGAAAGGCCCCGGTTTTGACGCGCCAAAAGCCCGTAAAAGGCCCGCGCGGGGAAGACGAGTTCATCGATAAATGTACTGAACGGTACTTCTTCGAAAGCACGGGCGTCAAACTTTATGATGCCGCAATCAGAAAAGCACCCCAGCAATTCAGGGCCAAACTGACGGAAATTCGTGATCAAGAACGGGCACACGCCCAAATGCTACGCGAGGTCATCAGAACACTCGATGCCGATCCAAGAGTGATGACCGATTCGGCCAAGCTCAGTCAGATCGAATCAAGCGGGATCATCCACGTCGTTGAACACGGGAACTTTGAAGAAGTCATGGATGCACTGCTCGTACTCGAACTCGTGGACCACGCTAAATGGGAACTCTTGATCGAGATCGCGGACGAACTGGGCGATGACGAGGCAAAAGAGTCCTTCGAGGAGGCTCTCGGAGACGAAACTGATCATCTCGTCTATATCCGTGAGCAGATCGTTCAGACCACGATGTACCGGCTGCAAACAAGGGCGGCATAATATTGATTTCCGACTACAGAACTTCACGACTTCAGAACCTGAAACGCAGTTCACAAGCGAGGTAAATATGGCAAAGAGCTCCAGAATGGAAAAAGCGAAAGCAATGCCCCTCAGAGCGGGGCGATATGTCGAGGAAATGCTTGAACGCCTGACCGGAGAGGACCAGCGTCAACCTCGAAAGTCGAAGCGCTCTCCCCGATCCCGCACAAGTACCGCTTCGAAGCAGAAGCGTCGCCCCGTTCAGAGCAAAGCAAGATCATCCCGGCGTCCGGCATCAGCCGCTCGCACCCGCACGATCGCGCCTCGGAGCACGAAGTCGACCGCACGGCGAGCTGCCTGAGTTATATTTTAGCTGTTCAGCTGGAGGGAGGGTTCCTCTCCCTCCACGCGGCCAACGAATTCTACAGAACCGCGATTCCCATTCCCGTAGCTTTGTCGAGATCCTCGTAATTGCCGTTTTTCGAATTCCGTATTCCCATTCCCGTCATGCTTCGAAGGTTTCTGACGCCAGCCGCGGTTCCCGCGCCGTTCCCGATTCCATAGTACTGAAAGCCCGCCTGCAGGACCTGCATCGGGTCCAGAGTGTTTCTTCCGTCGAAGATCACGGGGCGCGCCATCATTTCCTTCAACAGAGGCAATTTCGGATTCAAGAATTCCTGCCACTCCGTCGCAATGATCAACCCTTCAGCGCCATCGGCAGCCTCGTACGAAGTCTTGCAGAAAACGACCTCCCTTCCGAACAGCTCTTCAGCATTGCGTGCGGCCGCGGGATCGTAAGCACGAACCCGCGCGCCAACCTTGAGGAGTTCCTGGATCAAGGCGACGGCCGGGGCTTCCCGGATATCGTCCGTATCGGGCTTGAATGCAATCCCCCAGAGGGCGAGCACTCGTCCCTTTAACGAACCTTTCCCGTATTCTCGTTCCAGCAGTTGAATCAATAAGCGTTTCTGCTTCTCGTTAATATCTTCGGTCGCCTCTACAATCCGAAGCGGAACGCCCACTCGCGCGGCGGTGGTCAACAAGGCCCGGATGTCCTTCGGAAAGCACGACCCGCCATAACCGATTCCGGCATTTAAAAAGGCTCCTCCGATGCGGCTATCCGCGCCCATGCCGGTTTTCACGAATTCGATGTTTGCGCCGATTTTTTCGCAAAGACTGGCAAGTTCGTTCATAAAGCTGATTCGCGTCGCAAGAAAGGCGTTACTCGCGTACTTCGTCAGTTCGGCCGAGAGCGTATCCATCTGAATAATTTTTTCGGCGCTGGCGAACGGCAGGTAAAGCTTGGAGAGCCTGTCAAAGACATCCTTTCGGCCGCTCCCGATGACGACACGGTCCGGATACAGGAAATCGCGGATCGCGCTCCCTTCCCTGAGAAATTCAGGATTACTGACCACGTCGAACGGATGATTCGATACGGACTTGAGCCACTCCGCGACTTTGAGATACGTTCCGATCGGAACCGTCGATTTATTCACGATGATGCGGTATCCCGACATACTCCGCCCGACCTCGAGTACCGCGGCTTTGAGAAAGCTGAGATCCGCATCACCGTTCGAAGCTTGCGGCGTCCCCACGGTCATGAAAATGATCTCGCTGTTCTCAACGGCTTCCTTGATCGATTCAGTGAAAGAAAGCCGCCCGGCAGCCTGATTGCGCCGCAACAGTTCCGCGAGTCCGGGCTCGAAAATGACCGGGTCTCCCGCCTTGAGCGCCCTTACTTTCTGCTGGTCGCTGTCAACGCAAATCACATGATTGCCGGATTCGGCAAAACAGGACCCCGTAACCGTCCCGACATAGCCCGTACCGATTACAGCGATGTTCATTCAGAGCTCCTGTGTTTTTCGCAAGTTTTCCCCGTTTTTCGACGTTTTCCCCACGTTTGCTACGATCAGAATCCATCAAATTCTGGGCCAACCGGCTTGGGCGCGCCTTTTTAGCGAGCCGCAAGACGTGCGTATTGCACTGGCTTTCGCGGCTGCTTTATAGTGCGAGGACCTTGAGCCTCAAACAACTCCCACCTAAAAGCGTCCTGAAGGGTCTCGCAAGGCAGGGCGTCGATTTCACCGACGAGGTCCTGATTTCCGCGCAGACCGACATCAATGTCGAAGGGGAGTACGCGGCACAGTGGCTGCTTGCGACCAAACGGGCGCACTTCGTATTCGATTCCGACACAGCTCCCGAGCCGCTCTGCTCTTTCACTTTTCCTGAAACACTGGAATTTCGGATCATCCCGGTCGTTGGCTCGGGGCTCCTGCAAGCCCGCGTCGAAGGGGTCTGGCTCGATCTCCTTCGTTTCAGCAATCGGATTAAGTACAAATTCGACCGCGTTTTGAAGCGTCTCAAGGAGATTCAGAGCGGCGAGGCGCTCACGCCCGAGCCCGTCGACCGGCAGGACCCTCACCGATGCCCGGGCTGCGGCCTCATGCTCGACTTTGTGGGGGAGGTTTGTCCGAAATGCCTGAATCATGGTGCCGCGATCACCCGCCTCGTGACGATGCTCCGGCCCTACTGGCGCGCGGCAGGCTGGATGGCGCTGCTTCTGCTTTTCGGAATCGGCCTCGACATGGCGTGGCCGCTCCTGACGCGCTACCTCGTCGACCACGTCCTTGTCACATCATTTTCGGCCCACCAGCAGCCTTTCGCGGTTCTGACACGGTTTTCGGCTCGCGAGCTCCTGGTTTTCATTGTCGTTGGACTCGCCTCCGTACAGATCATGCGGGGCATCGTCAATGTGATCACGACGCGAATGGCGAGCCGGATAGGAAACGCGCTCACCTACGACATTCGTGGGAAACTCGTCCATAAGCTGGAACAACTCGACATGGCTTATTACGGAAAGCAGGAAACAGGCTCTCTCGTCGGTCGCGTCGCGTATGACACGGATGCCGTGCAGAGCTTCATCACGCAGATCACCTCGGGTTTTCTCCTGCAGTTCCTGCTCGTCATCGTTTCTTTCGTGATGATGTTCAGCCTCGAACCCGGGCTTGCTTTTTGGGCGTTAGTACCGGCGCCGATGGTCATTGCCGGCGCGTTCATCTACTGGCGTTACGTTCATCCCAGATATCAGCGCAACTGGGATCGTTCGTCAAAACAAGCCGGCATTTTGCACGGTATTCTCTCGGGCATTCGCGTCGTCAAAGCGTTCGCCCAGGAGGAAACCGAGTATGAACGCTTTCAGAAAGCCTCGATGGCGCTCCGGGAATCACGCCAGGTCCTCGACCGCACCTCCGCATTCTTCTATCCACTCATGGCGGTCGTGTTTCAGATTGGCGGCTGGATCATCTGGTACGTAGGCGGCGACAGAGTCCTTTCAACTCAGGTCACGCTCGGAACGCTCATGGCGTTCTTCGGATACCTCAGCATGTTCTACGGCCCACTCGGGAACCTGACAAATCTCACGACCTGGCTCACGCAATTCAGCACACAAATGCACCGGATCTTCGAGGTACTGGACGCGCCGACCGTATTACCAGATGCCACGACCCCCGCTACGATCGGCAAAGGCCGCGGCGAAATCGAATTCAAAAACGTCAGTTTCAGCTACGTTCGTGGCATTCCCGTTCTAAAGAACCTGAATTTCACGATCCGGGCCGGCGAACGTATCGGCATCGTCGGGCGAAGCGGCTCCGGAAAGACCTCATTGATCAACCTGATCTGCCGGTTCTACGACGTCGAAAGCGGTCAGATTCTTCTCGACGGAACAGATATTCGGGATCTCTCGAAAAGCGACCTTCGCTCACGGCTTGCCGTCGTATTGCAGGAATCCTTTCTGTTCTGTCATGGCGCCCTCAAGGACAACATCAGCTACGGCCGGCCCTCCGCCAGTCCCGAGCAAATCCTGACGGCAAGCCGGTTGGCGAGCGCTCATGACTTTATCATGCAACACACGCTGGCCTATGACTCACCCGTCGGCGAAAGAGGAGAATCGCTTTCTGGAGGCGAACGTCAGCGTGTCAGCATTGCCCGGGCGATCCTCTGTTCCCCTCAAATCCTCATTTTGGATGAAGCCACGAGCAATATCGACAGCGAAGCGGAGCGCTCGATTCAGCTCGCGCTGGAAAAAGTCAGCTCGGGACGAACCACGATTATCATCGCGCACCGTCTCAGCACCATCCGGGATTGTGATCGTATTTTTGTGGTCGAAAACGGAGAAATCGTCGAAGAAGGCTCTCATCATCAGCTCCTCCGCCTGAATCAACGTTACGCATCCTGGATAAAAATCCAGCAAGGCGAGAAGGCGGAGACAGCGGACGCGGTGAGTGAAGAACCGGTCTCCGCGCGCGCCATGAAAACAACGCCGGACGATTCCGGAATCAGATGGCTATCACGCTCCTCGACCGAACTCCTGCAAACACCGCAGAGGGAGTTGCAGGCGATCGTGAAAGGCGCGCTTTATCGCGGTGTGTTTGCGCTGCGCTGTTTTCCGATTGAACACAAGGATCACTACCTCAGCCTAAGGTTTGTCAACGAATCGAACATGACCCAGGAAATCGGCATTATCCGGGATCTCAACGAATGGTCCCGAAAGGAGCAGAAGCTCATTCGTGATTCCCTGTCGCGGCGATACCTTTTCCATACGATTCAGCGCATTCATTCCATCCAAAAAGTATCGCGTTTTCTCACCTTTTCGGCTTCAACTGATTTGGGAGACGTCGAATTCATGATGCGGCACAATCCCGACTCAGGGCCCAGGATCGGCAAAGCCGATAAACTGTTGATCGATATCGACAAGAATCTCTACATTCTCCCCGAGTCGCTCCTTTTGTCCAAGGCCGAC
>DATDSK010000044.1:0-7268 GCA_035291325.1 Bdellovibrionota bacterium
TTGCCTCCAGGGTAACTGAAAAATTTTACTGAGAGAGTTGAACAATTGAAATGAAGATCGACACGGAAATCCTGAATTACTTCAAAAAAGAATCAGAGGAAGTTCTCGCCGAGTTGACCGTTTTGGTCGAAAAACTCGAAAACGCCCGGGGAGAATTTCCCTCAGCCCTTCTTGCCGAATTTTCGCAGAAGATCGACAGGATCATGGGAGCCGCTAAAACCATGTCCCTCGAGGCTCCCGAACACCCAGGTTTTCAAAGGATTGGACGCCTCGCGGAACTCTGCAAAGTAATGGGTTATAAGGCCGTGGAACGCAAATCAGCTCCCCTAGTTCCGATCTTCGCCGCCTTTTGGGGAGATACGATCGAGGTCACCCAGAATCTGGTGCGCGCTGTCGAAGATCTCCCGAAAACTGAGCAAATCGCCAAGTCTTTTTCTGCGGTCCTGCAGAAACGACTGGAATGGCTTCTCCAGAAGACCGATCCCCAAGCCGCCGCCAAGTCACACGAGGCGAAAGCACAGGAAGCGCAAGAGCTCCTGAAAAGTCTCGGTTTCTAACCTGAACGCGCTATCTGCCCAGCGCATCGATGATCTTGAACTGATCGACATCCACCAGCCCTCGATCCGTCAGTTTTAAATGCGGAATCACGGGAAGGCTCAGAAACGCCAGCTGCAGAAAAGGTTCTGGAAGTTCACAACCCACCTCTTGGCTCGCCTGCTTCAGTTCCCGGAGCTTCGGGATGAGTTCTTCGCCCGGGAGCATCGACATCAGGCCTCCGAACGGCAGCTCCAGACGCGCGAGCACAAAGCCATCCTGAACCACGCAAAAACCCCCGCCCACTTCGATCAGGGCCGAGAGTGCCGTTCTCATGTCCTCGCATTTTTGGCCCACGACGATCAGATTATGACTATCGTGGCCGACGCTCGAGGCGATCGCACCGCGAAAGTTCGCTCCGAACCCCAAGACATAACCGTTCGCCGGCTTTGATTTTTTCCCATGCCTTTCAAGAACCGAGAGCTTCGCCACGCCGGGCGCATCATGCGGCAATATCAAGTGCTGGGTGATGATCTTTCCGGGTTCGATGCCAATCACATGAACGGGGCCAGGCGGTTTCTTGAGTTGAGCGGCACTCGCGGCGTCCAGTTCGCGGCTCTCTGGCACGACCGCACGGAGAGCTTGAACAGGCCCGGCACTCCGATCGGGAGACTGAAATTTCATTTCCGAAACCAGGCGCCCCGACTTGATCACGTCGGCGATCGCGCAAGTCGTGGGTTCGCGAAGCAGGACGAGGTCCGCGCGGTATCCCGGTGCCACCGCGCCAATGCGATCAGGACCACGATTCAGCCCATAATGATTCGCAGGACTCCAGGAAGCACTCTTGTAGACCAATTCAGGAGCGGCCCCGCGGCCAATCGCCATCCGAAGAAGGTGATCCAGATGTCCTTCGGTCTTGATGTCGAGCGGGTTCCGGTCGTCCGTACAAAATCCGATGCTCGGTGAAGTTGCCGGGTTCAAAAGCGGAATCAACATGGCGAGGTCTTTCGCGACACTTCCCTCACGGATCCAGATCGACATTCCCTTCGCGATTTTTTCCCGCGCTTCTTCGAGACTTGAAGCCTCATGGCAGCTTGAGATCCCCGCCGCGACAAAAGTTGAAAGATCGCGCCCCCGCAAAAGCGGGCTGTGACCGTCCATGCAGCGATCGAAAATTCCGAGCTTGGCAACGACTTCGGGAGCCGCGCTCAGGACACCCGGGACATTCATCATTTCAGCCAATCCGAGGGCACGCGGATGCCGGGCGATCGAAGCGAGATCACTGGCCGAAATCACGCCCCGGCCGTTCGTTTCCATGTCAGTCGCGGGAACGCAGGAACTCAGCATGACCCAGAGATCCAGGACAAGCGATTCCGCGGCATCAAGAAAATACCGGATTCCCTCCAGGCCCATGACATTCGCCAGCTCATGAGGATCACAAATCGCGGTGGTCGTCCCTTTGCGCAAAACAAGTTGCTGAAAATATTGCGGCAGAAGCAAGGAACTTTCGAGGTGAACGTGGGCGTCAACAAAGCCCGGGACCACCGAATATGGGCCGCCCTCGATCGTTCTTTTCGCCCGGAATCCAGGCTCGAGGGCCACGATCGTTCCGTCGAGAATGGAGATGTCACCCTTCCTCCATTCACAGCTGAAAACATCCAGGTACTTCGCGCCCTTGATCACAAGATCGCAATCCAAACGCCCTTGAGCGGCATTCAGCAGCCGTGAAAGCCGCTCAGATTTCTGATTCAGCGTCATGCAGATTCTCCGGAGATGTTGAAAATCCTAGCATACTTTACATCGGATGAGCACGCCCGTATCATTCATGAAATGACGTCCTGCTTCAGACGATTTATCACGTTGTTTACAATCGCCATGGCGATGCAGGGAACTCCCCTGATCCCAGCCGCCGCTGCAAGTGAAGTCGAGAACCCGATTTTCGGCTACACGCACCTTCTGCCCAGCCCGTTTACGCTCCCCGCCGGGACGCTCGTTTACGGTACGAGCCTGGATTTGGGGGTAACCGACTTTCTGCAGATCGGGACCAATGTGCTTTCGGATTTCCATAAAATCTACAATGCGAACGCGAAAGTCTCCCTCGTCGATTACCCTGAATTCGCCTTTGGCCTGACGCTCGGATATTCGACCTACAACTATCGCGACATTGATCGAAGCAACCCGGACCTGAGCGTCGCTTCCTGGCTGCCGGGAGCCGTGGCCGCTTTCGAAGTGTTGCCTTCGGTCGCCTGGTTTGTCGGCGGGAACCTGAATTACACCCAAGCCAATCTCATTTCCGACTCCGTGACTACCTCTGGCTACCTTCGCGGCGCGAATGTCGAATCCGACCTCTCGTGGGCCTATAATCCGCAGAAGAAACGAAAAAACGGCGGGCTCTCGGTCGGCAATGTGGTTTCAGCGGGGATCAGCTATGACCTGAGCTATAAAATGCTCGGACTTGGACTCAGTCATCACTGGCCGGGTTTTCATCTGGGAGTGCATTACTATCCGTCCGCGGCTGAGTATCCGCTCCAGCCGATCCTCGCGGGCGGAGGCGCTGTTCAATTCTGAGCCTTGGGGAGCGAAGCCTCGAAGTCCCGGAGCGCTTTCAAGTACCGATGCGTGCGCAAAGAGGGGTCTTTAAGGAGGGCGCCCTCAACCTTGCGTTCATCCAGGGCCCGCCGCACGGTCGCGAGGGCGAGTGCGGTCTTGCCGTCGGCTTGGTAAATTCGCGCGAGCAGGAGAGCTGCCCTGAGACGATGATCGCCGTATGAATATTTGAGCGCCCTCAGCCCGTCCCGAGTCGCGGGTTTCAAGGACTTTCGCTCGAAATTCATGGAAACACGAGCGTAATAAAACGTGAATTCCCGAGGATATTCCTTCTGCAAGGCCCGGTAGATCCGATCAGCACCCTCGAAGTCACCTGACTTCCAAAGGCAATAAGCGGATTCCAACGTGTAGCCCCACTGCCCCGGTGACGCCGCCTTTGCCGCATACGCTCCGGCTGCCCTTTTCCAAGCGGCTTTGGCTTTGTCGTTTTCACCCAAGCTCTGCTGAAATTCCGCGAGCTCGGACCAGACATCCGCGTCGGTAAAATCTCCGTTCGGCTGAGAGTTTTTGAGAAGCTCCTCCGCGACGGCAATGCCTTCTTTCAAAATCGCGCTCTTCTCGTCAGCCCCATAAACGCTCGCGAGCTTCATCCGGTAATCGAGAGATTCATATCTCTTTGGAAAAGCTTCGAGATAAGCCTTGAGCGCGGCGCGATACTGAGACTCGGCTTCGGGACTCTGCTCGCGCTTCTGTTCCCAAGCGCCGATCTCCGCTCTAAGGAACTGCTCGCGGCGTTCGGGAACGGACTTCAAAAACGGAATCGCTTCTTCGTACTCTCCGCGTTCGAAATAGATTGAGCCAACCTGGTCGGCCGCGCCTTTGTCACCGGCGAGGGCTTTTGCTTTCAGAACCGGAAGGGGGTTCGCGCGCGAACTCCAGGCCCGTTTGAGTTCAGAAATAAAGTCAGCTTTGCTCCGGGAGCCCACGATCCTGAGAATCTCGTCGCCCTCAGGCGCCACGAATAACACCGTCGGATACGCGCGAATGCGGTAGTGTGACTTCAGCTCCCACGATGCTTCCACGTCACCATCCAGCTTGAGTTTCACGAAAGGCTCGGCGGCCCGGTTGAATTCAACTGTCCGCAAAACATCCCGATCGAGAATATTGCACGAGGGGCACCAGATCGTGAAAAACTCGATCAGTAGAGGTTTGTTCTGCTTCCTGGCTTGCGAAAAAGCGGCCTGAGGGTCATTCAAATAGAAACCCGTCGCATCCAGGACTTGGGGTTTCGCTGAAGGCGCCCCCGGTTTCGAACTCCCGCTTTTGCGCGGTTCCGGGCTCGGCGAATTCCCGGGCGCGGTCACCCTGACCTGGTGATTTTCGCAAAAAGTCTTTCGATCATCGCAAAGATAAAGACTGACGTGAGCATCGGACCGTAAATGACTGCGGCTGACTGAAAAACGCACGCGAGCTTCGGTGGCTTGCGCCGGCTTCACCCGCCCCCCCTCTTGGACGAGAGACATCGGCGCCTGTACATTGAAATGATGATGGGCGGGCGGATGGGCGATGATTTCGATTTGTTCCCCCTGAATCCGGGTCGAAAGTGAAAAATCAGGAGCCCGAAACTCGCCACAGAAGCCGGAAACAGAGAAAAGAAGCCCCGCCACGAAGGCCAAAGCAGCGGATAGCCGATCGTTGAAAAGATGGAGGGTCATTCAAAACGCGATATCCCTAATCGGGGCCGCGGGCCAGATTAAATTAAAGAACGTGGGTCAAATCTGACCTGTGTTGTTCCGTGCCATTTTAGTCGGATACCTTAACAGTTTTAGAAAATAATTGCTGGTGCCGAAAGTCTTGCTATACTCAAAAAGTACCGAAAAGGAGTTCCCGAGCTCGAGCAACAAAATTTTTGTTCGTCCTGACGGCCGCCAGAAAGACAGCCCCAAGGACAGATTGAAGAGGAAACGTATGCGAAAGACAGTATCCAAAGTTTCAGGTTTTACGTTAGTTGAATTGATGGTCGTCGTGGCGATCATCGGCATTTTAGCGGCTGTGGCGATTCCGCAGTATTCAAAGTACCAGTCGCGAGCACGCCAATCAGAGGCTAAAATCGCACTTTCTGCCATTTACACCGGCGAACAGAGCTTTGTGATCGAAAACAACACCTACACCGCCTGCCTGAATCAGATCGGCGCTGCCAATGATACTAACTCTCGCCGTCACTACACTTATGGATTTGCAAATGCGATCGCCAACGGCGCCACCTGTGGTCCCGCAACCCCAGCAGCCTGTAACAACTTTATTTACCTCCCAAATGGTACTGCGCAAACGGCCTGTGCTACTGGCGCAAATACGACTCACATGGCGGCGAACGTAAAAATCGACGCCGGAGCCAGTCTGCAGCCCGAGACCTCTCTCGCTGCATCTGCGATGAATGCGAGTACTTTTACTGCCCAAGCAGTGGGAAATATCGCGTCAGGCGGGGTCAATGTGTACGATAGCTGGACGATTAACCAGGGCAATCTCTTACAAAATGGTGCCCCCGGTTTCTAATTCGTTCAGTTCTTAAGTTCTCAACCGCCCGGGCTTCGGTCCGGGCGGTTTTTTTTTGTATAAGCCTATGCTAGGGTCGCAGTGATGCGCCCTTATCTCGACCTCATGCAGTACGTTCTCGAGCACGGGACCCGAAAGGAAGACCGGACCGGGACGGGGACCTTGAGCACCTTTGGGTACCAGCTGCGTTTCGATCTCGCGGCCGGATTCCCCCTCGTCACCACTAAAAAAGTGCACCTCAGATCGGTCATCCACGAGCTTCTTTGGTTCCTGAAGGGCGAGACGAATATCCGCTATCTGAAAGAAAACGGAGTTTCCATCTGGGATGAATGGGCCGATTCAAACGGTGACCTTGGCCCGGTTTACGGCAAACAATGGCGCTCGTGGGCGGCCCCGGACGGACGCTCCATTGACCAGATCGAACGCGTTATCAGAGAAATAAAAAACAATCCCGATTCGCGCCGCCTCATCGTCAGCGCCTGGAATGTCGGGGAACTCGACAAAATGGCGCTTCAGCCCTGTCATTCTTTCTTTCAGTTCTACGTCGCGAACGGAAAACTCTCTTGCCAGCTCTACCAAAGGAGTGCGGATATTTTTCTCGGCGTACCGTTTAATATCGCGAGTTACTCACTTCTGACGCTCATGATCGCACAGGTCTGCGATCTTAAGCCGGGCGAATTCGTGCATACGCTCGGCGACGCTCACCTCTACGCGAATCATCTCGAACAAACCCGGCTTCAGCTCACGCGGGAACCCCGTTCTCTTCCCCGAATGCAGCTCAATCCCGCGATACGCTCCCTTTTTGATTTCAAGTATGAGGATTTCAAGCTCGAAGGCTACGACCCCCATCCCGCGATCAAGGCGCCCGTAGCGATATGAAAGTCTCTCTCATCGCCGCAGTAGCCAAAAATCGAGTAATTGGAAATCAAGGGACTCTGCCCTGGCACCTTCCCGATGACCTGAAACGATTCAAACGAATCACGACGGGTCACCCCATTGTCATGGGACGCAAAACGTTCGAGTCGCTCGGGCGCCCTTTGCCGGGACGACTCAACATCATCATTTCACGATCGCCCGAGTTTCAAGCCCCGGAGGGGACCATTCTGGTACACTCGCTCGACGAAGCGCTTAAGGCGGCCGGAGAAGCCGAAGAAGTTTTCGTCATCGGCGGCGCGCAAATTTATGATCTCGCGCTCTCACGCGCGGACCGGCTTTATTTAACGATGATTGACCAGGAGATCGCAGGGGATGCTTTTTTCCCGGAATGGTCCTTCAGCGAATTCCGCGAGATCTTCCGCGAAGAACACACCCATCCCGTTCCTTATACTTTTCTGATCTACCAGCGGGCTGTTTAGCAATTTTGTTCGATCGTCTGGATGAGAACATCGATGTCGGTCGGCTTTCGCAAAACCGCGACGGCATGACCTTTATTCTGGTTCGAACCAGCCGCCGAAAGAATCACGATCGGAATCTTTGAAAGAGCCGGGTCGAGTTTGAGATGATCCATAAACTCCCAGCCATTCATGACCGGCATCATGAGATCGAGGAGGATCAGATTCGGCCGAGAGCCATTCTGCAATTTTTCGAGAGCCTCTTTGCCATGCGCGGCTGAAATCACAAGGTAGCCGTCGAGC
>DATDSK010000045.1:0-6139 GCA_035291325.1 Bdellovibrionota bacterium
GGCAGTGTATTTCTGGTCGATTTTCTGAGGCTCAAAACTGAGAAGAGCATTGAGTTACTTCTAGCCAGGCAGAAAGGAATGCTCCCGGAAGTTTTTGAGAAGGATTATGTCAATAGTCTTCGGGCGGCATTCTCTCTTCAAAATTTCACGACTCTCACCGCTGAGAATCTTCCTCGGGCAAAGGCCGTGAGCAGTTTCCCGCTTCGGCTCATGGTGATGGTCAAAACTGACTCAGGACCGATGAGTGCTGAGTCTCGCGCGCTGGTAGAGGCGCGACTTCAGGCCCAGAGCGCGCTCGAACGGAAGGCGTTTCGGGATTTGCAGATGATTTTTCTCGGAAGAATTTAACCGGTCCCGGGGCGATCCGAAGTTCATCGATGTTCTTCGATATTCTGCAATGCCGCGCCCGGGACCCATTGATCACCTGTTTCTTCGAATATCCCTGGTTGCTTATTCTTCAGGTAGCGGAGAACTTCGGTTCCTTCGCCCGGATGGTTTTCAAAAAAGTTTGTCGTGGCCTGATCGAGCCGGAGTTTCGATGCTCCGCGAACGAAGGGTTTCAGATCAGGAATATCTTCGAGCCGAAGAACCGGCCAGCCGGAACGCTCGTATACCAAAAATCTCGGAACCTCGATTTTAATGAGCAGAGCGTGCGGTTTTTTGGCTTTTCGCATCTCCGTGGCGCTGGCGCCGGCATACTCGATTGCATCCTCGAGCTTTTCGGAGGTCCAGATCAGACGTTTCTCGCCCACAAAATCGAACGTCAAGAAGTCATGATCAATGCCGCGGTAGAGTGTGACGGGTTCCCAGAGCCGCGTTTTAAAATAAGGCTTCAGATTTTCACGATAAAACCCTTTCGGAAGGCTTTCGGGACTATGCGTGATATACGGGTTTAACTTCTTGGCCTTTATCGCGAAAACGGCGTTTGCGACATCGGGTCTTTGACTGTCGATTTGAGAGCTGATCCAGGGGCTATACCCCAGCCGAGCCAGCTTGTGTGCTGCTTCCGTAGCTAGACCAATCAACTCCCGAAGGCAGGTGCCAGGACCGCTTGACTGCCCGCTCAGCGCAAGGGTGGGCGCGATGAGCGGGGGAGCAAGGGCAAGGAGCAACATGACTGCGGCAAGCGCATGGTTTCTCATTTTTTCATACCCAGTTTCGCACACGAACCGATTCTTCGGCAACTTTCTGAAGAGGCACGGTTTACGACTCCTGCACCGCCCGGAGCGCGTGCAACGCCGATTCCGCGCTGATCGGGGGTTTTAATTCAAGTGCCTCGCGGACATGGGAGACTTGTCGCAAACCCACGAGCACGCAGTGGACGCCGGCAAGGGAACGGTAAACGCGAATCGCCTTATTCGAAAGCGACTGTGAGCTCTCGAGTTCGGGCGCGGCTTCGACGAGCAGACGCGAAATCGTTTCCGAGCGGTTCGCGTGCTGCTTTTCAAGAAAACGGGACACGGCTGAGAAGAGTTCCTCGGATCTGAAGCGGTATTCATCGGCCCAGAACGCGAATTCCGGGCTCGCGGCGAGCCTTTCGAGCGCTGGCGAAAGAATGGGGCGGATGCGGCTTGCGAGAATATGTTCCCAGCTTTCGATACTGACGAGCTGATCGAGATTCTTGCGCAGCATGTGAGCCCAAGCGATCTGGCCGGCAGAAATGGCTTCTTCGCCCGGGTAATTGGCTTCGAGCTGAAGGGTGTCGCTCAAGGCGTTTTCGAGTTCGTTTTTCTCGAAAGCGCCCCCGTGCCCGTCCGCCCGGTCCGCAAGCCGAAAAAGCGCGCGGCCGCGAAGCGCGTTGAGGGGGCGGTTGACGAGCGTTCCGAGATCGCGCGCGCGCGCGAATTCGAGAAGTGTCAACGTGTTGTTGTTCGCTTCGACGGCCGCACCGGGCTCGAGAAGGTTGAGCGGGAATTCGATGACCCCTAAATGATGGTTGCTGCCGAGTGACTGAGCGTTTTCCCAGACGAATTCGAGGGAGGTGAACGTGTCGTGGTTTTTTGGCTCGGGAAGAGTGTTTGAGGAAATTCCGTAATACTGAATCCGGCCGCGGCGTACTTCGGATTCGAGGTCTTCGAAAGCGGTCCTGAGTAGTTGGTAGTACTCCGCGTGAGTGCCGCCGTTTTTTAGAAAGTATTCGGGATTTTCCAGCAGGAGAACGTCGATTGAATCCGTTCTTAGCCGCTCGAGCGAGCGGGTGAGCCGGTCATTAATCGAAGTTTGTGGGCCCAAAGGGACCTTCGTCACGAGAATGATTTGCTCGCGCGTAAGGGCGCCTTCGGAGATGAGGGAGCTGATTACTTTTCCGATCAGTTGTTCAGAAGAGCCATTGCCGTAACTCGGACTGGTGTCGATCAGATTGAATCCTGAGAGAAGTGCCGTGCGGAGCGCTTCTTCATGTTGCTCGAAAACCGTTCTATAAGCGCCGAATCCAACCGGGCTTACGGACCACCCGGTTCGGCCCAGAATAACAGGGCTGATCTGGCCGGGGCCCTGGCGTTGAAGGTCAAAGTAATCGCGTGTGCCGGAGGGAGTCGCCCCCATCAGACCCGCTCCGATCGTTTGACGCTCCTTTGAGTCTGCGCGAGTACTTTTTTGCGCAATCGTACGGATTGAGGAGTGACTTCGATCCATTCATCGTCATCGATCCACTCGATGCAGCGCTCGAGCGACATTTTGCGAATTCCGGAGAGGGTGACGAGAACTTCCGCGTGAGCGGCGCGGATATTCGTGAGTTTTTTCTCGCGGCAGGGATTGACGTTGAGGTCATTTTCCTTGTTGTACTCGCCGATGATCATTCCTTCATAAACGGGAACGCCGGGGCCGAGAAACAGGATGCCGCGATCCTCGAGCCCGAGGAGCCCGTATTCAACCGTCGAGCCGAGGCGGTCCGCGACGAGGGCGCCGAAATTTCGATGGGGGATCTCGCCTTTGAAAGGCACATAGCCAAGAACGTGCGAACTGAACAGTCCCTCGCCCCGCGTGAGCGTGAGATAACGGGAACGGATACCGAGAAGACCTCGCGTCGGAATATCGAATTCGAGCCGGACTCGGGAGCTGGCGCCGCTGACCGTCGGGAGCGCTTCGTATTTTTTTAAAATCCCTTTTCGTTGCTGGAAGAGGCTTGTTACCTCGCTTGCGAATTTTTCCGGCAGATCAAGCACGGTGTGTTCGAGCGGCTCGAGACGCTGGTTGTTTTCGTCTTCTTTCATCAGGACGATCGGCTTTCCGATCATGAATTCAAAACCCTCGCGGCGCATCTGTTCGATCAGGATCGCGAACTGAAGTTCACCGCGTCCGAGGACGCGAAACTGATCGGGCGACTCGGTCTCTTCGAATCGGAGCGCGACGTTTCCGCGAACTTCGCGGAGAAGACGCTCGCGGAGCTTTCGCGACTGGATCGCTTCGCCTTCTTTGCCGGCGAGAGGCGACGTGTTCACTGAAAACACCATGGCCAGGGTGGGCGCTTCGACGACGATTCTCGGCAGAGCGGGAACGGCTTCGTTCGCGGTGAGGGTGTCTCCGATTTCAACCGATTCGTTCCCGGCGATCACGGCGATGTCGCCCGCTTGAATCGACGAGGTTTCGGTCTGCTTGAGACCTTCGAACGTATAGATCCGGGCGATGGAGAAGAACTCGTTTCGCGGATTTCCGTTCGCGTCCATTCCACGGCGAAGGATTCTCTGGTTTCGCTGGGCGTTTCCCGAGGTGATCCGCCCGATCGCGAGACGCCCGACATAATCAGAGTAGGCGAGATTCGAGACGAGCATCTGAAATTCCTGGTTCGGCACCGTTCTGGGTTCGGGCACCGTTTCGAGAAGCAGATCAAAGAGCGGTTCGAGAGTCCCCTGCTGGCGGCCGGCAATGAGCTCGGCGATTTCTTCGAAATTTCGGGTACACCAGCCTTCGCGCGCGCAGGCATAAACGATCGGGAATTCCATCTGCTCGTCAGTCGCGCCGAGTTCGAAGAAAAGGTCGAACGTCTGGTTGACGACTTCCCGGACACGGCTTCCGTCGATGCACTCCGGGCGGTCGACCTTATTGACGACGAGAACGATTTTAAGTCCGGCATTGAGTGCCTTCTGGAGTACGAAACGGGTTTGCGGAAGCGGACCTTCGGCGGCGTCGACGAGCAGGAGGGCGCCATCCACCATGCCGATAATTCGTTCCACTTCACCGCCAAAATCGGCATGGCCCGGTGTGTCAACAATGTTGACCTTCGTGCCCTTGATGTTGATCGAGGTGTTCTTGGCGAGGATCGTGATTCCGCGTTCGCGCTCGAGGTCCATGGAGTCCATGACTCGTTCCTGAAGGACCTGGTGTTGTTGAAATACGCCGGACTGGCGGAGCATGAAATCAACAAGGGTGGTTTTTCCGTGGTCAACATGGGCGATGATGCAAATATTTCGAGTGTTCATGGGAAGCGGTTTAGTATCGCAAATAGGGCAGCGCGTCTTTAAAGATCGCAAAAAGATTGGAAAAAATCTCTGAGGGTGTTTGAAACCACGCGAATCGGAGAATTGTGACGCACCTCTCAGGGAAATCCCCCGGCAAACGGCACCAAAGGCAGTTTTGGGGCCTCAAGCAGATCTTAAGAAACACCGATAAAAAGTTGTCAGAGTCAGAATTGCGCCAGACGCTTCTGCCAGAAGGGCCTGCCAAAAGGCCTTGAATGTGAGGAAACGAGAATGACTGTTGCACCAAAAACGAAGACAGCTCCGGAATCCGATACGCAGGATGAAATTGATAAGATCATGAGCGAGATCGAAGATTTACAGAAGGAGCTCGCTTCTGCTGATCCTGCGCCGGCAGGGTCGTCCGCCACCGATGAGCCGCACGAACCCGATCTGAAGGTCATCGAGGGAGGGGAGTCCGCTGAGGAGCCGTCGGCTGATGCAATGGGCGAGTTCCACGCTTCAGAGGGAGATGTCTCGATGGAAGAGACGCTCGGTGATCTGAAGGAAGAGGAATCATCGACAGGAAACAGCCTATTGGATCAGATCGGAACCGAACAAGCGACCGCAGCCGAGGAAAGTGAGACCAACATGTCATTGGATAACGTTGAAAGCGACAATGCCGGTGATTTTTCAAGCGACCTTGAAACCGAAGAGGAAGTCGAGCAGCGTCCTGTTCGGACCAGCGCTCCGTCGCGAGCCGGCGCAAGCGAAGGGGCCCTCACGATGACTTTGACCGGCAACATGACTCTGAGCCTGAAGTATGACTTCGAAGGCGAGGAAGTCATTGTCGGCTTCACGGATCACACGCTGAAAGTGCAGCTGTCCGACGGAACCGAGTTCAAGATTCCGGTCCGCCGACGTGGCCTGAAGAGAGCCGCCTGAGCTTTCATTAGGGCACACTCATGCTTCGCTTGACCGGGGGTGAATTTCGCGGGCGGATGATTCAGACTCCCGCGAGCGTTCATACCCGTCCTACTCAAGCCCGTCTCCGACAGGCTCTGTTGAATTCCCTTCAAACGGTGATTCCCGATGCCAATGTTCTCGATCTGTTTGCCGGCTCGGGTGCGCTCGGCCTGGAAGCGCTCTCGCGCGGAGCTGAACGCGTCACGTTTGTCGAAAATCATCGTGACGCGCTCAAAGCACTCGAGGCCAACATCGGGCTGCTTGCGGTGAAGAATCGCGTTGAAATCATCGCGGAACCGGTTGAAAGGTCGTGGAAGCGGGTTCTTCATGCGGGGCCCTACGATGTCGTGTTCGCTGATCCTCCCTATTCGGGAGGCTGGGAATTGAAGCTTTTGAACGAAGCGCCCTGGGAGGGCATTCTGAAACCCGAAGGACGATTCTGCCTCGAGTGGGGCCGGGTCAAATCCCGGATCGAGGAAGATTCTTTGCCGGAGCGGGTCGCGTTTCTTGTCAAAACGCGCGAGAAAATCTATGGTGATGCTATTCTGAGCACCTACGAAAGGGAGCATGCGTAAAGCCATTTATCCCGGGTCTTTCGACCCGATCACGAACGGGCACCTGGACATCCTTGATCGATCTCTGACGCTTTTTCCGGAAATCACGATTGTCGTGGCCGGCACGGGCCGCAAGAATCCGCTCTTCAGCGTTGACGAGAGAGTCGCCTTGATCCGCGAGGTCACGGCCGGGCGGACCGGAGTCAAGGTCGACCAGTGGCCGGG
>DATDSK010000046.1:0-2378 GCA_035291325.1 Bdellovibrionota bacterium
GCTGATTCACACCCATGCAAGCGAGAACCTGAAAGAGATCCAACTCGTGAAAGAGCTGGTCCAGTGCGAAAATATCGAATACCTGCATCAGCTCAAGATGACCTCTCCCCACCTGGTCCTTGCCCATTGCGTTTGGCTGAAACCGAACGAAAAACGGCTTCTCGCCCGGACGGGGACGCATGTCGTCCATTGCCCGAGTTCGAACATGAAACTTGCCTCCGGTTTTGCGCATGTTCCGGAGCTTCTCGAATCTGGAATCAACGTCGCACTCGGCGCTGACGGCGCTCCCTGCAATAACAATCTGGATATGTTCGGCGAAATGCGGCTCGCCGCCCTCATCCATAAGCCCGGGGCGGGACCGAAGGCGATGCACGCGCTCGAGGTATTGGACATGGCGACCCGAAATGGCGCGAAAGCGCTGAGCTGGTTCGAGGACATCGGCTCGATCGAACTTGGCAAAAAGGCCGATCTCGTCGCCCTCGATCTCAACGGGTTCACGAACACGATTCCCACGGGACAAGAGACACGAGCTGAGGCAATCGCTTCGTCGGTTGTGTACTCTTCGCGACCCTCGGACGTGCGCTGGACGATGGTGGACGGCCGGATGGTCTACTCGCAGGGAAAAGTAACCACGATTTCGAAGCGCGAACTGATGCAGGCGGTAAGGAGCGCGCAAAAGGCCATCGGGAAACGGATCGCGAATCCCGGTACCCGGTCCCTATACTGAAGACGGTTCTTTTTGTCTTTTGTTGCGGGGCAAAAACACGAACTTCACGACCTTCTGGAGAAACGCGCTCAGCCGTTCGACCAGCGGATACGCCGCCGGAATAACCACGAGGGTGAGAAGGGTCGACGTGACCAGCCCACCGATGATGGCAATGCCCATACTGGTACGCTGACGGGAAGCTTCGTTCAGACCGATCGCGATCGGAAGCATTCCCGCGATGAGCGCGCAAGTCGTCATAAGAATCGGACGAAGGCGCGTCCGGCCCGCCTTCACGATCGCCTCCGTTTGTTCCATCCCCTGGGCAACGAGCTGTTTTGTCAGATCGACGAGAAGAATGGAGTTTTTGGTCGCGACGCCCAAAAGCATGATACAGCCGATCATCGAGAAGATATCGAGCGTCGAACCGGTGAGCCACAGAGCATAGAAGGCGCCGCAAAGAGCCAGCGGCAGGACGAGCATGATCGTGAGCGGCGTAATGAAGGATTCGTACAGGCTCGCGAGCACCAGGAAAATGAACAACGTCCCTAAAAGAGCCGCGATCACGACGCTCTCAATGAGTTCTCCGAATTTTTCGGTCTGGCCGATGAATTCGTAACTCACACCCTCGGGCAATTTCACCTGCGTCTTGAAGAATTCCTTGATGTCGGACATGACCTTCGCCATGCCCGGGCCGTTCGGAGCGATATCCGACATCACCTGGATATAGCGGCTGCGATTCCGGCGATCGACACTGGTCGGCCCGGTCGTTTCTTTGGTTTTGGAAATATTACTCAACCGGACGAGGGAATAGTTGATATTCGGTACATAAATATCAGCAAAGCCCGCTTTCAAGTCGCGTTCGTTCTCGCGCATTCGGACGCGAACGTCGTATTCAAGTCCGTTTTCCCGGAACTTTACGGGCTTATCACCTTCGACCTGCGTCCGAAGTTCCATTCCGGCAACCGTGGTGGAAACCCCGAGCATCTGTGCCCTGCGATTGTCCAGAACAACCTGGTATTCCGGCTTCCCTGGCTTGTAGCTGATTTCCGGGTCGCTCAACCCGGGATGCGCTTTCAAAAACGTGAAGAGCTGGTTCGCGTATTTTTCGAGTTCCGCGAGATCGCTGCCCTTTATATTGATCGTGAAAGGCCGCATATTGCCCATCACCATGTCGATATCCTTCACGATCGGCCGGGCCTGAGCATACTTACTGAGCTGCTCTCGTACCTTGTTCTTGAACTGGGTGGTATTCAGCTTACGCATCTTCGCCGGGACCATTTCCACGAACATGGTCGTCATATTGGAATCGGACATATGACCGCCGACGATCGCCACGGTGTGCTCGACTTCCGGATTCGTTCGAATCTGAGTTTCGATTTCCTGTGCGAGAGCCGCCATCGTGTTCAAGTTCGTGCCGGGTTCCATTTCGAGAGTGACCATGAACTCCCCGGTATCCATCGTCGGCATGAAAGTCTTCGCGGTCCGGGCGATCGCGACCAGGCTGACGGCCATGATGATCACCGCCGCACCGAGGATCACGAACTTGCGCCGGAGCGAGAACCGGATCGCCGCTTCATAGCTTTCGGTAAGCCGGTCCTGGAAGCGATCAAAACCGACGAGCACACGCCCCAAGGTGCGATCCACGAAGTTTTTTCCATGCCCGAAACCGCGA
>DATDSK010000047.1:0-26622 GCA_035291325.1 Bdellovibrionota bacterium
CCGAGCAGAATGCCGCGCGATCGGCTATTGAGAGTGCTATCGCTTCCAATAACACTGCGCCGAAGACCGCCAGTGCCACGAAAATGTAGGTTGAATGGGAATGAAATCAGGTTTTGTCGCGATCGTCGGGCGCCCGAATGCAGGGAAGTCCACGCTCTTGAACTCCGTTCTTAAGGCGCGTGTTTCGATCGTGACCCCCAAAGCGCAGACCACCCGTGACCGCGTCCTCGGGATACTCACCGAAGCGCGAGGGCAGGTCGTCTTTATCGATACGCCAGGGATTCATCGGGCAAAGGTCGGAGGGATCAACGAGTACATGGTGAGACAGGCTCGCGAAGCGCTCGAGGCACCATCGGTCATCTGGTATATCGTCGATCCCCGTTCCGAATTGTCGCACGAAATGGCCGTTATTGAGTTGCTCGCGGATTCGGCCAGGAACACGCCGCTTCCCGTGATGCTGCTGCTCAATAAATCCGATCTCGCCCGCGAGAAAGGTTTTCGCGACAAAATCGAGAAACTTGGCGGCGAAATCCTGGCCGCAGCCGTTGAGAAGGGGATTCGAATTGATTCCACATTCAGGATTTCCGCGCAAACGGGGACCGGACTCAATGACCTCCTCGCCGCGACGTGGGAGCGTCTTGAGGAGGGCCCGTTGTATTATCCCGACCAGGATCAGCTTTCAGATCGTCCGACGCGTTTTTTCGTCGCCGAGATGATTCGCGAGCAGCTCTTCCTGAGATTGGGGGAGGAGCTTCCGTACTCCTGCGCGGTCGAGATCGAGAGATTCGACGAGGCAGCGAAGCCTCCGCGGATCGAGGCGGTTATTCATGTCGAACGGGAATCCCAAAAGGGAATCGTCGTCGGCAAAGGCGGCGTCAAGATCAAGGAAATCGGTCAGAACGCCCGGCAAAAAATCGAAGAATTCCTGGGCTACACCATATTCCTGGGTCTGAAGGTGAAGCTTCTCAAGGATTGGACCCGAGACGCAGAAGCCCTCAGAAAAATGGGGTATACCCTCCCGGAGAAACGCAAATGAATCCCCAGAAGCGCACTACTATTGTCGTGATCGGGCGCCCAAACGTCGGCAAGAGCACGCTGTTCAACCGGCTCCTCGGCAAACGCAGGGCCCTTGTGCACGATAAGCCTGGCGTGACGCGGGACCGTCTTGAGGAAAAAGCGGAGTGGTGGGTTCGGGGACACCGGTTTCCTGTTCTTCTGGTTGATACGGGGGGGCTGGGCGGTGACTCTTTCATGGAGGAAATCTCGGATCAGGTGAATACCGCGCTTTCGGAGGCCGACGTTGCGCTTGTCCTCTTTGATGCGCAATCCGGCCTTATTCCTCATGACCGGGACGTGGTTCGTCAACTCAATGAATCGGGGCTTCCGCGGAAGGTTGCCGTCATCGGCGTGGTGAACAAGGTTGACGCCGAAGTTCACGAAAATCTGATTTCGGATTTCTTCTCGTTGGGGCTCGACCCGGTGTTGTCGGTTTCAGCCGAGCACGGCAGGGGAATGGACGACCTTAAACACGCGATCGCGGAAGCGAGCGGTTTTCTCGCGGAACTTTCGGAAGAGCGCGCGCAAGTAGAGCCTGAGCCTGAGCATGACGAGGAAGAAAGCTCCGAGGATGAAGCCCCGGAACCGGAAACTCCGAGCATCCCGCGCGTCGCTATCCTCGGGCGGCCGAATGTAGGGAAAAGCACGCTGGTAAACGCGCTGCTCGGTCGTGAACGAATGATCACGAGCCCGATAGCGGGCACGACGACGGACTCCGTCGATTCGGAAGTCACGATGAGCGGCAAGCCATACCTTCTGATCGATACAGCGGGAATCCGTCGCAAGAGCAAGACCGAAAAGGGGGTCGAGGTTCTCTCGGTCGTTCAGACGAAGAAGGCTCTCGAACGTTCGCATGTCGCGATTCTTCTCTTGGACGGCGAGGAAGGCGTGAGCGATCAGGACGAGAAGATCGGCGGGATGATCGAGGAATCCGGCCGCAGCGTCATCCTTGCCATCAATAAGTGGGACACCCAGCAGAAGAACCGGGAATTCACTCCGAAGATCGCCGCCTCCCTGATCCGGCAGAAGATGGGCTACCTGAACTATGCGCCGATTCTCTTCGTGAGTGCGAAGGAAAGGCGGGGCTTTGATGATTTGGGAGATCTGATCAGCGAGATTCTGCATCAGCGAAAATTGAAGATTCCGACGCATGAGTTCACGGAATGGGTGCGTAAGGAATCGACCGTCCATAACCCGATGAACGCGAAGTTTTTTCTCTGCCACCAGACGGGACGAAATCCTCCGACTTTCGTCTGCCATGTCAATGATCCTGAAAAGGTTCACTTCAGCCTGAAACGGCACTTCATCAATGCGCTCAGGGAGCGCTGGGGATACATGGGAACCCCGATCCGGTTACTTTTTATCGAAGGGAAAAACCGGAAGAGCCTGCCGGGAAGCGGCGTGAAACGCCCGGCGAAGGCGCGAAAGAAAAAACCTACCAGGTGAACAGGACGCTTCCGGTCAAGGTGAAGAAGTGCCCCGTCAGGTCGTCGAGCGGCGGGACATGGCTTTTGTAATCGGTTGAATAAGTGTCTTCAAAATTCACGAAGCTTACTTTGCCCTCGAGTTCAAAGTACATTTTTCGCGGCTTCATCGCGAATTCCAGGCCTGCCCCGAGTGACAGACCGACCGCGCTCTCGTCGGTTGAGCCTTCCTGATAGGAGACCTCGGTTTTCGTGAAGTTGCCGACCCCGATCAGGACATAGGGGTTCGCGAAACTGATCGGCGCTGAAAGGTTTTTCGTATCGAAATAGTACTTTATATCCGCACCAATTCGGCCGAGATTCACGGTTGTCGCGCCGAGCTGGTTCACGCGCGTATCAAAATTGTGCGTTGCCGTGATGTAGTTCAGATCGAGGGCCGTGTTGAAATCAAACCAGTAATGAAGTTTGAAATCGAAGAGCGGGAACCCCCCGGCCCAGAGAAGACCGCGATTACCGCTGACGGCTTCGAGCCCGAGCCCGATACTGACTCCGAAAAAGCGGCCATGCTGAAAAAACTGCGTGTCCGCTTCTTCGTCATTGAGGTTGAATTCGCCGTATTCAACGAAGGCGTTCGGCATGTCGTCGTCATCCCCGTCACCCGTCGGGATCACCGAGTGCGGTGCGGCGCCGGGCTCGGTCGCCCAGGCGGCGGAGAACGGCGCCACTGCCGTCAGAGTTGAAGCGAGCGCTACGAATGCCGTGAGCAGAAGATAAAACCGCAAATCAAACTTCTGGTCAGAAGTAAAAATGGATTCCTGCATTGAGGAAGCTCACCCCGAGAGTTTTTAAGACGAAACTTCCACTGAGATTGTCGAAAGTTCCACCCGTTTCCATTGAGAACCCAAGGCTTTCGATGCCTGGAATAAAAAATTCGGCGCCGAACCCGCCCAGAAATTCGGCCCCTGACTTGCTGTTTCCGCTCAGGATCGCGCCGCCGAGCATGAAGTAAAAATTGAGATTCGTTTCAAAGAAAAGATTCTTGAAGAGTTTGACGCCGGTCACGGAATTCGAGGGACTCGCGGTCGAGACACCTACCACGACCTCGCCAGCGAGGTCCCGCGTTAATCCGTATTTCAAGCTGACGCCGGGAACGCCATTGACAGCCTGCATATTCGAAAATTCAGAATTGTAGCCGAGGCCCAAACGGCCCTGCATGTCGCGGGCGTTGGCTGCGGGCGCGAACATCCAGGTGAGTGCGAGCAGAAAACAGAAACTGATGCATCGTGTTATAGTTCTGGCGGTGATATGGGTCACTCGGGGGTCTCCTCGCTCGATATCTCTCAGGGTAACCGTGGCCTTTCTTTTTGACAACCCCCGAAGAGTCCTCTAAACACGAAGTTATGTCTTCAACTTCATCTCAATCAAACAGTGGCTCGAGTTCGAAACTGGATCGTAAGTCGTTGCGTCGTCCCGACCAATTCATGGCGGCTCTGTCCGGTTTTTTTAATGAACTTTCTAAAAATTATCGCGCGGTTCTTGCGGTTCTGATCGCAGTCCTGATCCTTGGCGGGGCTGGCATTCTGGTCAGTAATCGCAAGGAAGCAAAGGCTGAAGAGGCCCGTAATGCCCTTTACCTCGCGATTCAGGCTGTCCAGGCCGATGCCAAACGCGTCGCCGAGGCGGAACCAAAGCCGGCGGTTGATCCGAAAACGGCGAAAGCCGCCAAACAAGCGGCTCCCATCGCGGCTTCTCCGGAGACGATCGAGTACAAGAAGCTCGATGTCGACGCTGAATTTGCCCGCGGAGTGCAAATGCTCAGGACTGTCGCGGAGAAGTACAGTGATTCGCGAACGGTCTTTGAGGCAAGGCTTCAACTCGGGGATCTTTACTACAGGCACGGTCAACCGGCGAAAGCGGTGTCCTGGTATCAGGAGGCTGCCCAGGGGGCGCCCGGGCTGTTTCCCAAGAGTTTAGCTTTCTCGTCCTGGGGGTATGCGCTCGAAAGCTCGGGAAAACCATCCGAGGCGATTTCAGTTTATGAAAAGGCGATCAGCATCGGGGAAGCCAGCCTCAAGGGAGATCTTCTGCTCGCCATTGCCCGTTGTCATGGTCTTCTGAACGATTCGGCAAAAGCCCGGAGCACGTATGATCAAATACTTTCGCAGTTACCGAACACCGAGTATGCCCGCCAGGCTGAAGCGCTTAAAGCGAAGCTTTGATTTAAGGGGCGCGGGCCTGGTTCAGGGATTCGCGGTTTTCATTCTGGTCACCTGGGTGCTGGCCGGGTGCTCGGGGCGAAACATTCATTCCGACCTCACGGAGAATCCGGACGTCATGGTCCGGGGCTGGACGTTGCAAACACATCCGGCTCCGCAGATGAGTGATCACGGGCTTGATTATTCAAATCCGGTTCTTGTCGAAAACACCCTGATTTTCGGCAGCCGAACGGCCGGTTTGGTTGCCCTTTATCCGACGATCAATCAGCAACGGTGGGTTCTCCCCATTCCCGGCGGCGTGATCAGCGAGCTGACGATCGACCGAGGCGCGATTTTTTTCGGCGCGGGAGACGGTTTTCTGTATTCCGTTAATTCGGAAAACGGCCGCGTGAATTGGCGTTATGAGATCAGGAACCCGATCATCTCGAAACCGGCGGTGAGCGGCGGACGAGTGTTCGTGACCACTTCGGATGATACGATCTACGCTTTTGACGCCGGGACGGGAAAATGGCTATGGCACTACCGGAGGAGAACCGCCCCGACAGCCACGATCTTGGGCGCTTCTTCGCCGCTCGTTGACGGCAACGAGGTTCTAGCCGGATTGAGCGATGGCTTCCTTGTGGCCCTATCGATTGCGGATGGCCAATTGAAATGGGAACGAAAGCTTCACCAGGGGACGAAGTTCACGGATGTCGATGCCCGTCCCGTTTTGGACGAAGCGGTCCTCTATATCCCATCTTATGATGGCGCCCTTTATGCCCTGAAACGGCAGGGCGGCGAAGTGATCTGGCGCTTTGATGCGGGGGGAAGCAAGAGCGTTGAAGTGGATGGTGCAAAGCTTTATTTCCCGTCGTCCGACGGGGTGATCTACGCCCTGAAAAAAGAGAATGCGAAAATACTTTGGAAATTTGAACTCGATCACGGTACTCCGACTCGTTTGGTCGTTACCGATAAATACGTCATCGTCGGCTCGAGTTTTCAGTATCTTTACGTGATCGACAAGAATACCGGGGAAGGCCTTTACCGCCTGAATATCGGTTATGGGAGCGGGTTTGCCGGATCACCGGCCTACGACCCTCTCAAACAGAGGGTTTTTTTCCTGTCGAGCGGAGGCAATCTGTACTCGTTTTCCCTCAAAACACCGGGAAAAGCCCCGGCAAAGATCACCGCACAATCGGAGTGAGACTCTTCGCGCAAGGTGTTTTTTCGAGGAGGTGAAAGCCATCTCCCTTGGCCGGATCGCGAGGGGCGGAGAGCGCCTCTGTGATGCTTTCAAAATTCATCCGTCCGCGCTGCTTTTGAACAAGGTCGGGAATGGTGCCTGTCAGCTCCACTTTCATGCCGCAGTAAGAAGGAATCGACCGCAATGAAGCAGGGGAACTCTTGTTCAGCGTAAACGAGAGCTCCAGAGTCGTTTCACTCAGGCTTCCCGTGAAGACGCGAAGGACAAAGTGCCCCGGAGCAGGAGAGAGCAGGTCGCCGATCACCCTGTACCGGCCGCAAACCGAAAAACGATCGAGCGATCCAGCGTGTAAGACGGGCGATGGAGCGGTCACGAGCAGCAAAATCCCGAGCGTCAAAACGAAAAAATGCTTCATAACGCGAACCCCGCACAGGGATTCGGTTCTGGAAGATGCTGCTGAAGGTAAATTCTGTGATAGAGTTGCCGCTCGGTATTGGCGAGGGCGTCTGCCTTTTTTTCAAGCTTCTTCGAGAGTGATTCCAGTTTTTCGCGGGCATGGAGATATTCCCGGAATGTTTCGTCTCTCAGGAGCGAAGCTCTGACTCTTTGGACGCCTTCCAGCGACTTACGCTCGTTCTCACATGACTGTTTCGAAGCGTCGTCGGCAGCCTTCTCGCAGAGCGTCCGGTAAAAAGCTGTTTGCGCGGTGATATCCAGTTTTGAGAGATCGTGCCAGGACCAAGGGGGACTTTGCGTTCCGGGAATGGTTTCGGTTCGTTTTTCGAATTCGCGAATCCTCTTCAAGAGCTGGTTCCGCTCGCTGGAAGCATTCTCAAAATCACGTAAATTCTGTGTGAGCGCGAGCTTGTGATTCCAGCGTTCAAACAGGGATACGCGAGCGGCATCCAGAACGGCGGTGATATCGACGTTGCTGAATTTCTTTTCACCGGATTCGTTCGCGGGGCAGTCCGCACAGGACTCGTTTTGTTCAAGATTGACGGGTGTGAGCTCGAACTGGCTCGTCAGGTCGTTCAGAATTCGTTCTGTTTCGCGCGCGGCAGGGGTCGAAATCCGCGGAGCTGAACTCGAGGGCGTGGCGTCACGTCTGGAGTTCAGGAAAATCGATTCCAGGCTCATGCCGGGCTTTGCTTCCTTCCAGAATGACTCGATATCGCGATTGGTTCCGACGTGATTTCCCGCCGCGCTGATCACGCAGCTTCTGTCCGTGGCCAGGGAAAGCGTGTTCCCGGAATAGCAGGACTGATCGACGATCGCGATTTTAACATGGGATGATTCCGCGAGTTCGCGAAGTTCTTCGAGAGCGTCGAGGCTGAAAGTTGAAAACATCGTCGAGACATGATGTGTTTTTTGCCCGGAAACAGGCGGGATGCCGTGGCTCATGTTCACGACCAGAATCTGATCACCCGGCTTGATCTTCTTTGTTTTAAGATCGTCCAGGAGCTGGTTCAAAGTGCTTCGGATCGCATCGTCGGTGAAATCGGACTTGGTTCCGAGGGTCTTCGCGATCGTCTCGAGCTTGGCGTGTCCCCCGTCGAAAACGACATGTGATTCATATCCCGACGCGCGAACCTTATCCGCGAGGAGTTTGAAACTTTTGTCGAAAATGGTTTCTTTTCCCGGGGGCTCTCCTCCGCCTCCGATGATCAGCGCGATTTTCCTGGATTTCGTCTCTGAAAAACCGGCATGGAGAAAAGAGCCGAGAGCCACGGACGCCACGATCGCCGCCGCGATCGTTATGCTCTGAGATGAGATCCTCATTTTATAAGTATTTCGTAGTGGTTGACCTTTTACAACGGTTCGAAAACAGAGCCGGAGTCCCGGCGAAGATACAATTGTCAGAATATCCCTGTAAAATCGTCGGCAGCCTGACTAAGGTTTGGACGCTAGCAATCGGGTTCGCGCCGCTATGTGCTTGTGACCACGAAGCTTTTGCGCGGCTTACTTCTTGCCTTATTTACCTCAAGGGCCATTTTTGCGCCCTTTTGGGGTATTGAAGAGGACTACATTGAATGGGCCAGTCACTCACATCCAAGCCGCGGGCGCTCACCATTCGACTGTCCATCGTGGGGCTGATCATCAGCTTCTTTCCCTGTCTCGCAACGGCTGCTGCGAAATACCCGAACGGTCCGTCCCTTGACGGCATCGAGCTTCTTCAACCGGTACCGTATCACGGCGGAAGTCGAAGTACTCTGGGCGGTCTCGCTTCCAGTATCGGCGGCAAATTTTTCTCGCCGAAAATGGGGACTGAGCAGATTCGAAAAGTGTTACAAAAATACGAAGATGTTCTTTTGATCCGGCAGGACCCCGGCAGTAAGGAAGTGAGTGGCTTCTTTTCGCGGAAAGAACTGAATGATCTGGCCGTCGGCGCCGGCAATCTGCTTGTCACACGGCCGAATCTGACGGATGGAATCAATCTTCTTACGACCTACGTCAGCGCGAATATCATAAACCGGGTCATGTCAACCAAGGTGAAAGGCGCACCCGATCGGCAGGAGAAATGGGTGCACAAACTTCTAGGGCCTTTGGCGTCGTGCATGGATTCCGCCGGAGGTCCGCTCCAGGCGATGTCATGCACCGATTCCTTTTCGGAAGGGCTCAAGCTGAATATCGGCCTCGCGGTCCTCTTTGAATTGGGACATCAGAACTTCGGCCAAATGGTCAGGGAAAATGCCGAGAGCAGATTTTTGAAACAGAATCCGAAACGCAAGCCGGGCACTGAAATTGGAGAGCGGGAGGAAAAAGCATTTTTAAAGGCTTTGACCGAACAGTACAAATCCTGTCTTCGTCAGCTGCCCGACGTCGAAAGTTGCATCCTGAGAACCGTTCGAGACGCGACCGTCGAAGTCGCCATGCCGCGAGTCAATGCGACTATCGCGTCCGAATTCAAATCCGAAAAGAGGTTTAGGACGGCGTCGAAGTTTCTCGAAAGCGGCTTTCGCAAGTGTCTGAGCAATGCGGAAGACGAAAAGGGCTTTGGCGAATGTGTCGACAGCCTCACGATCGAGTCAGGTAAGATCACCATCGATGAAAACGTTCTCCATCATCCGTCGATTTTGGAAACCTTTCCGGACGCGCAGGTTCGCCGCGAGCTTTCCAGTAAAGAACAGGGTGTTTTCGAACGATGCGCCCAGGAACAGAAGCGGGACAAAAAACGCGATGGGGCGGTCATTGCAATCGATCGCTGTATCGATCTGGTCACGAATGATCTGACTTATCGGGTGGCGTCGGACGAAATCAAAGCCTCGGTCGCGGCAAATTTCGCCCCGAATCCCAACCCGCCGCCTGTGCCGCCTAACGCGGAAGAAAAGAGGATTGCCGAGGGGAATAAGGCCGGTTTGCGACGCGCGACGGAGGCCAGCATGGCTGCCCTCGACCGTTGCTGGAGACGGGATCAAAACGAAGCCGCGCGCGAGGCTTGTCTCCGGTCGGCGGTCTTCAAAACGGCTTCCACGATCGCTTCGATCAAGATCGATATTCTTACGGATAATGAGTTCGTCACCGAAAAATCCGGCGAAAAAGCGAGGTATCTGAAAAATTTCGAGAGTTGCGTCACCAAGCGGCTCCCACGGAACATTTCGAAGGCCAAGAATATCGGAGACCAGCTCAGCGCGTGCGCGACGCCCTTGAGAAGGGATGCCGCGCTTGGGTATTCCGAATTCCGGTTGCGAAAGGCCGCCGAAAAGGAACTTGAATCAGCAGTTCTGAACAAGGTCGTCAAAGAAGAGGTCAAGGCGAATTTCGCAAAATGCCTCGGGAGCTCGCCGACCGAGCGGCAGCTCGAGATCTGCGGACTTCAGTTCAAGAAACGCGCGGCGAAAGCGATCGCGCGGGTTCGCCTTCCCAATGAACTTTCGAAGCTCATGCCGAAGGTAACGGACCCAAAGCTGGCCAAAGAACGTCTTCGGAAGCAGAAGAAAGCCGGAACGGCGATCGTCAAGGCTTTCGAAGGATGTATCGACGCCAATTTGACCGAAAAGCATCTCAGGGAGGCGGACCAGCGGACGGACCTCTGCACCAAACGGAGCATCGATGACATCGCTCGTTTTGTCGCGAGTACCGAATTTGAAGACAAGGTGGCGGATCTCTACTCAGGCGACCCCGATCGCATGATGGAACTCGAACGCGTTTTGATCAGCGCCTTCGACGCCTGCCTCACCGGAATAGCGGACAAGGCGAGCATTGATGATTATGTCCTGGGCGCCAAATCGTGCGGGGATCAACTCTCCGAGCGCGCCACTCTCGTCGTATTCAAAGATCAGATCGAAAGGCTTCTCAAAGGCCTGGACCCGGTACCCGAAACGGCGAATGAGGGCACGGCCAGCTGTTCGACGTGCGGAGAAAATGCCGCCCCCGGAGACCTGTTTCAGGACCTTACGGGTTCGATGACGGAGATACTGAAACAGTACCTGGACTACGATTCGGGACGGGCGAGAGATGACCTGAAAAGGCTCGTCGCGAAACTCGACGAACTCCTGAAACGCCCGAAGCTGACGAATGTCCGCCAGGAGTTGCTGGAGTGGCTCGGCAGGGAAACGGAAGTGTTGCGCCAGCTCGTCAAAGCTTACGTGCGCAATCTGACGATTCAGGAACTGAATTCTCTGCCCTACGAATTCGCCGAAATTATTCCGCCGCATCTTCGGAGCGCGATCACTGAGAAAGCGGTCTTTGATTCGGTGTTTGATACGGACGGAGGCAAGGCGATCATCCAGGGAATCACGGACGAGGTGATCAGACCGGTACTGATCGGGAACAAGGACATGAACGCCCCGGAGATCGTTGCCGCGACCGCGCAGAAAAGAAAGGACGTTATTAACAAGCTCATGAACTTTCCCGGCTTCGGGGGAGCCCTCGCGCTGGGGATTATTCAGGCCAATATTGATTCCGAATTGCCCCTGAAACGGCTTAAGAAGAATTTCCCGCGGGCGTATACCTGGCTTGCCCGGAAGGGTGGCTACAAAATCCGCTGGGAAGAGGCGCGAAAAAGCGATGAAGGCCGGATCGCGGAGTCTCATATGATCGAGATGATCCGCCGGAAGCTGCTGGGCGAGTTTTCGGACAGGGAATTCGAAGAACAGATGATCGAAGCACGGGTGAAGGTGGAGGCCGCGGTGAAGGCTAGATCAGCAACGGCACGTAGGGATTCTTCGTTCGCGAAATGACTTCGAAGGCGGCGGTGCCGTCTGATTGAAAAGCCGCTTCGACCTTTCCCCGGCGATAGACATGAATTTTCAGGTCAGACATGTTCGAGTTCGCGCAGTAAAGCAGGGCGCCCCGGGTGTCCTCGAACGTAAGTCCGGCGAAGTCCTTGTGTTCGGCATGGGCATGTCCGCGAAACGAGAGGTCACCGGAATCGGCCTGGAACTCCCAATCGGTCAGCGTGTTCCTTGATTTTGAACGCAGGGAACTCCAGAGCGAGCTGAACGCGTATGCCTTGTTGTTATAGAAGAAGTAAAAAGACGAAAGCTGAGGAACCGGCAGGGAGGCGAAGCATTTTTTCCGGATACTGAGCCCCTCGAAGATGAAGGGGGCCGGCGCGCCCTGCTCCGTTCTAAAAGAATTGCAATGTCCCCAGACCCAGGAGTGGTTCGAGTGGGGGCCGCTGACATGCCCCTGCATTCCGGGACATTTTTTGAAAGCGATCTTTTCACCGTTGAATTCGGCCGTTCCGGTCATGCGGAGGTCTTCGGCGACGGTTGAGGCGACCATTTTCGCGCGGGTGATGCCTCCGAAAAGCTCCGGGCGCAAATTGAATCTCGCGTCCTCGTTCGTTTCGATGGAAAGATTCCAACTGAGCCTGTTCCCCTTTGACCGGATCGAGCCTGCCGTTCGGCCCTGCTTCTTGTCGGGATCGAAATCGAGGAAGCAATCGTTCACTTGGATCGTGGAAGGCGAGCTTGAGGAAAATTCACTCATGTCATAAGTCTGTTTGAGTGCCGTTTTCGTGATTTCCCCGCCCGCGGGCCGTTGGGAGTAAATCGCCCAGGTCTCGGCGACTCTTCTGAAACCGTTCCTGCTGATCAGAACCGAAAATTTCAGCCACAGAGCCCTTTTGGCGGTCAGATCGTTCAGTCTGAGATACCAGGACTCCTGAAACGGCGCGAAGGCGCTGACCGGCCGCGCCGACCAAAGTGGCGTGTTGGGCGTAACCTTGGAGAGATCGGCTTCAGGAGTGGACATCAAAGTCCGCCTCCTTGGGCAAAGAAAGGGGATCGACGGCGGATGTCCTGCCGGCTTCATGTCCCATGACGATCAGCTTCCAGGAGATAAGAAGCGCGATCAGGACGTCGATCGCGACTCCGAGAAGATAAGCGAAGTACGCCTTATCATGAAAAAACATGTAAATAAAACCGGCGGACGAAATGAGCTTCGAGAGAATATGCAGTCTTCCGTACCCTTTGATATCGGGCGAGCGGGCCGCAAAGAAGGAAACGACCGCGAGGGTCCCGAGGAGCCCGCTGGCCATGACGAGCCAGAATCTCTCGACTGGATTCGGAATCGCTTCGGCGAGCTTGAAAACATTGGGCATCACGTTAATGAGATAAAAAACTTCGTCCGGGTAAAAGAAGAAGGCGGAGGCCGAGAGCGCATAGGCGACCCCCAGGGCAAACATAGTGCGCGCGTAACTCGAGATCGCCGTCATGTCGTTGATATTAAGGCGATCAGAAGAGCTTTGCAATTGGCATTGAATCGTCTAACCTTATTTTACAACCCCTATGAAAAATAAATTTTGGCTGCTGCAGATCCCATTAGTTATTCTGTTTACCGTCGCGTTCACGATCGATGAGCTGGGAGTTCAGGGGGAACTCCATAATACGTTTCTGAGGGACTCGGTTTTCCCAGGCTTGCGTCGGGTCTCGACGCAGTTCACGGATCTGAAATTCAAGCTTCGCGGACCAAAGGCGCCCAAGAACAAGATCGTTGTCGTCGCGGTCGACAGCGCTTCGCTTGAGACGCTCGGCAGGTGGCCCTGGCATCGGGATGCCATCTCGCTCATGATCACGAGCATCTTCGATGCGGGTGCGAAGGTCGTGGGCCTGGACATGGTTTTTTCGGAGCCGGACAAGCGGGTGCCGGATGAACTTTTCCATGTGCTTAAAGCCAAAAATATGGAATCGCTCGCTCGTCAGGCCGAAACGGACCGCTATCTGCGCGATGTGGTCCTGCAGTACAAGGATCGTCTTGTTCTCGGCTGGGCTACCGAAGGCGCTTGCCAACCGCTTTATGAGGGAAAACAGTACTGTCCGGTAACCGATCCGGAGGCACTCGCGCTCATTCCGCAGGATTTTGCGAAATTCAGTTTCAGCGAGTTCCACGCTTCGGACTTCGATCCTTTGACGACGCCGTTCGTGTCTGTCGTGACTTTGATCCCGAATCTTGCTGATTACAATTCAGCAGGAGCACACTCGGGATATTTCAATGTACTTCCCGACCCCGACAGCTTCGTCCGCCGCATGAACATGTTCTATATGCTTGACCGCAAACCGTATCCTCCGCTCGCTCTCGAGATGGCGAGGATCGGCATGAATGAGCAGCTGCAGGTCAAATTGAATGACAAACAGCGGGTCACGAGCGTTGGTTTCGTGAAATCCGGCCGGAACATCCCCGTGACGCCCCAAGGCGTGATGGAGATCAATTTCAGGGGACCGGGCAGGACCTTTCCCTACGTCTCGGCCGTCGACGTCATGAGCAATAACGATAAGCTGATCGGCGACGAGCTGACCGGAACCTTCGTCGGTGCTTCGAAAAAAGAGGTATTCAAGGACGCCTACGTGCTCGTGGGGGTCACGGCCCTCGGGGTCTACGATATGCGCGCCATCCCTTTCGACACGAACGTGGCCGGCGTGGAGGCGCACGCGAACATTCTGGACAACATTCTGGAGGGAGATTCGCTCATCAACACCTCGATGAGCCGCGGTTCGGCATGGCTGTTCGGCCTGATGATTTTCGGGGCCATGCTCTGGGCGTTCATAGCCGCGAAAATCGAGGCCGTGCCGGCGTTGATCGGATTTATGCTGGTCTTCCTGACCTTCGGTTTCATCGATCTGAAAGTTCTTTTCGCGACCAATCGAAACTGGAACACCAGCTTTTTCTACTTGGAGATGTTGACGATTTTCATCTTTACGCTGGTCTTGAAATATATTCTTGAGGAAAGGGACAAGAAATTCATTCGCGGCGCGTTCGCGAAGTATGTGGCACCAGCGGTCGTCGATTCGATCCTGAAGGATCCCTCGAAGCTCTCGGTCGGGGGCGAGAAACGCAATCTTACGATTCTTTTCTCCGACATCCGGGGGTTCACCACGTTTTCCGAAAAGATGGACGCCAAGCAGCTCGCGGGGTTGTTGAACGATTATCTGGGAATCATGACCAAAATCGTTTTCTCGCACGAGGGAACTCTGGACAAGTACATCGGTGACGCGATCATGGCATTCTGGGGCGCGCCGCTCGATCAGCCGAAGCATGCGACTAATGCGGTGAAATCAGCGATTGGCATGATGAGCGCGCTCCAGCAGCATCGGGAGCGGTTTAAACAACAGTACGGGATCACGGTGGATATCGGCATAGGTCTGAACACGGGAATGGTGAATGTCGGTAACATGGGGTCCGATACGAACTTCGCTTATACCGTGATCGGGGATCACGTGAACCTGGCCTCTCGTCTTGAAGGTCTGACGAAGGCGTACGGGGTCACGATCGTGACCACGCGGTTCACCTTCGACGATATCGCGCAAACCGGCGACGCCTTGCCGCCTCATCGTATTCTTGACCATGTCAAGGTGAAGGGAAAAAAGAAGGCGGTCGAATTGATTCAGGTGCTCGATCGCCCGCATCCGGAAGAGGGCCTGAAATTATTCGATGAAGCCCGGCAGCTCTACACGAAACAGGAGTGGGACGCGGCGACGGAGAAGTTCAACGCCGCCAACGCGATCCTCGCTCCCTCGCCGACGAAGAGGGATGGACCCTGTGAGGTTTATCTCGAACGTTGTGCCGAGTTCAAAAAGAACCCTCCCGGAGCGGAATGGGATGGCAGCTGGGAGATGCACAGCAAGTGAAAAAGATCGTTTGGTCTCTTGACGCCTTCGAGCAAGGGAAGATTCTGGAGCAGAGGGTTCAGGAAGCGCTTCTCGCGATGGTTCGCGGCAGTACGTCGGCTCGGGTGCTGCCGGTTTATGTTCTCAGTCCGGATCAACTCAATCTGGGTGCCGAAACAGCGCTTCCCTGGATCGAACAGTATCGTCCGGCCGCGGAGGCCGCCGTCAAGGATATCGTTAAGAAATTCGACTGTCCCGGCCTTCTCAAACCCAAGGTTCTGACCCAGAATGTCGGCTCGACGAGTGCCGCGGTCACGACGCTTGCCGAGTACGCCGTCGAAATGGGAGCGGACCTGATTCTCGTGGGAACCCACGGTAGGCAGGGCATGCACCGGTTTTTTCTCGGTAGCTTTGCCGAACGGCTGCTCTTGCATTCGAAAGTGCCCGTCCTGGTCGTGAATCCCAAATCAAAGGTCAGCCGATTCGACCAAATTCTTTTCCCGACCGATCTGAGCCGCGCCTCGAGAACGTTGTTCAGGCGGGTGGTTGTACTGGCCTGCGAGTTAAAAGCGAAGCTGACGGTCTTTCATGCTGTCCAGAATCCCATCGACCCGGTACTAAAGTCAGGCGTCTACTTGATGGGAGGCGGATGGATTCCGGCATCCGACTATCTCGAAGAAGAACTCTCACGACGAAAGAAAAGCGCTGAGCACTGGGTCAAGATCGCCCGTAAAATGGGCGCGGAGGTTGAGATCGTGCTTGAGACGTCCCGTGAGACGGTTGCCAGTTCGATTTTGCGGCAAGTCGAGCGCCGCAAGATCAATTTGGTCGCGATCGCGGCACAGAGCGGCCCTCTCGCGTCAGCCGTGATCGGGAGTGTTACCCGGCACCTCGTTCGCGAATCGCCCTGTCCGGTCTGGGTTCTGCACACCCGGAGGGCATTGAAGTAGGAACTTATGCCGAATTTGGCCCGATATGTGTTCGAGAAACCGAGCCCCTGGCGGAAAGACGAAGTTTTTCACAGCGGTGACGCGTTTGTTTCCTCGCTCGAAGAGGCGATCCGGCACGCACGGGAAACCATCGATCTCGAAACTTATATCTACAATGACGATGATTACGGACGAAGTTTGACGTTGCTTTTGAAAGAGGCCGCAGCGAGCGGGGTGAGGGTGCGCGTTCTGGTGGATGGGGTGGGGTCCCCGGTTTGGGCCATCCGCTTTCTCCCGGAAATGACCGAAGCGGGAGTCGAGGGAAAAGTGTTTCACCCGCTTCCCTGGGTGTTCTGGTCCTATTCCATGGCCAGGAGAAAAGGTTTTAACGGACTTCTTAAGTTGTTCCAGAAGCTGAATCAAAGAAATCATCGGAAAGTTTGTGTCGTTGATCGCAAAAGCGCCTGGCTGGGGAGTATGAATATTTCGGCCTGCCATCTTGAAAAGATTTTCGGCCGCCGTGCGTGGCGGGATACCGGGGTGAGAGTCGAAGGAGAGGGGGTCGCTCAGCTCACAGCGGCCTTTGAAAAAGCCTGGCGGCGGTCTCGGGGGAAACAGAAAGGGGTACGGCGTGCGTTTCTGCGGCTTTTCAAGCGGGATCGGCAGATTCATCCCCTTGTGAGGCTGAATGACACGCGGACGAAGCGGGCTTTTTATCACGATGATCTTCTCGATCGGATATCCCAGGTGCGCAGACGCGTCTGGATCACGAATGCCTATTTCGTCCCGAACGGCGAATTGGTTCGCGCTCTTCGGGAAGCGGCTTTTGCGGGAGTTGATGTGCGAATCATCGTTCCCCGCAAATCGGACGTTTTCTTCATCCGCTGGGTGGCTGCTGCCTTTTATGGCGGACTGCTGGAGAGCGGCGTGCGGATTTTTGAGTATTCTCCCACGATTCTTCACGCCAAGACGATCCTGATCGATGAATGGGCTTGTGTCGGCTCATCGAATCTCAATTACCGGAGTCTCTTGCATGACCTCGAAGTCGATGTTGTGGTGACCGGCAAAACCGCGCACGCGGCACTCGAAGCTCAGTTCGGCGAGGATCAGAAGAACTCGCGCGAGGTTTTCATCCCGGATTGGAAACGAATGAGTTGGATCGAGCGCTGGGGCGGCAGAATCGCACTTCTTTTCAAATACTGGCTTTAACGGGTCTTTTTTCGGAGGGCCGCCATTCGGGCTTCTCGAGCGGCCTTGCGCGCCCGTTTCTTTTCTTCCCGGAGCATTCTCCGGGTTTCGAGGCGAATTCGTCTCTTCTCCCGGACGGCTTTGAAAAAATCCACGATGTAATCTTTGGCCGACCAGAGGCTGATCCCGAGTGAAACATAGAGCAGGAGCATTCCCACGGGATAAAGCCTGATACCGACGATATCTGAATTCACCATGATAAAAGGAATCGCAACCATTTGGGTCGCCGTTTTCCATTTTGCCGAGCCGGACGCGCTGATGATCAACCCTTCGGCACTGGCCAGGGCTCTGAGGCCCGTGATCGCGATTTCCCGGCAGATCAGAAGAATGACGACCACCGGATGAATGCGATCGAGTTCCTGGAGCATGATCAATGCTGAAACTACCAGGAATTTGTCAGCAAGCGGATCAAGGAGTTTCCCGTATACAGTGACGGTTTTCTGTTTGCGCGCAATATAGCCGTCAAAGTAATCGGTCGCGCTTGCGAGTCCGAACGCAAGCGCGGCGACAAGATCCCAGGAAGGGGTCCGAGCGAAAAGCAGCACGACCACGAGTGGAACGAATCCGATCCGAATCATCGTGAGCCAGTTTGGGGTCGTACTGAAGGTGAGTTCGTCGTGTGGCCGATTTACGATCTGTTGGTCCGTCACGATCGCTATAACTATTGGGGTGAGGGGGAGTTTGTCTAGAAATTAATCCCGTACTATGATTTCCCCATGATGATGGTTCAGCGTTCTGCAATGCCGCGATTTATGACACGGGCTGGCTATTTTCTTATTCTTCTGCTTTTTGCTCCGGTGATTCCCGAAACCGGTGCTGCCGAGAAGAACGCGCCGGAACTTACGGCGCCCAAAATAGCCCAACTAATAAAACCCAGTATTTACAAGAAGATATTGGACGATCGTGAGGTGATGGTTCATGCGCGATTAGAGCAGGTGGGGACAGGCAAGGAGCCGGCGAAGAACTACGCTTTTTATACAGCCATGGTCGTGAGGGCAGACGTCGAGCAAGTACGTCGGATTCTGACCGATTACCCGCTTTACGCAAAGGTGGTGCCCTATGTTGACCGGGCGGATTACTCACCGCGGACGCGGATCTTGAAATTGAGCGGCGGGATTTGGAAATTCCGCCTGGATTCCCAGCTCCGTTTCGAGGAGCGCGGAGGCCGATGGCTTCGCTATGAAATCGTTGACGGACATCTGATCGGGCTCTCGGGAGATATCCTCTTTGAATCCCTCGGCGAAAAGGGAACGGCCGTCTATTTCGGAGGAAGCCTCGCCGGGACGCAATGGCCTCCCTCGGTGGTTATGGAGCGAGGAGCTGAAATAGTCTTTGGCCTAACCGGCAATCGCATGCGATCCTATATTGAAGCGCAAAAGCGAGCGGTCAAAGGAGACGACGCACATGACTCAAAAATCCCCCAACCTCGAAGTCGTCTTGAATGAACAGGACGTGAAAGCTCTCCGCAAGCGTATTGACGAGCGGCGGCGGCTCCCGCGACTGAATCTGGCGGGCGAGCAGTTCAAGCTGAGCACGGGTAAAATTTTTTCGGTCAGCAATCTTTCGAATGACGGAATGGCCCTTCGGGTATTGGAGCGGGCGGATCTCGAATTTTTTCCGATTGCGACGAGGATTCAGGGGACGTTGAAGCTGGCAGGACAGAAGTTCGAGACGAGGGCGATCGTTCGACATCTGGGAGGAGATGCGGTCGGCTGTCAGTTCGATGGAATCTCCGAAGATCTGAAGGCCGTGCTTGCCCGGTTTCTTGATCCGGAAGAACTTGGGCGGGAACTCAAACCGATTCCCGCGTCTGAACTGGGAGCGGTCTGGTACCGTGGCCCGTCAGGAACCAATCTGCTCCTTTGGCGGGCCAATGACGGACAGTACCGTCGAATCGCGCTCTTCGTTCTTGGGAACTACATGCAATGGGACGAGTCGAGCGGGCTCACGACCGGTCAGACGCACGCATCGGATGAATGCGCCGAAGTTCGCGGTATTGTCCACTTCGAGACGATGCTGCTGGACGTTGATGAAAAGCCCGACCCGAAGAAGTTGGAAGTTGCAAAAAAATTGCTCATGAGTTCAAACTTGCCCCAGGATCTGAAGAAGTGGTGCGTGCGGCAATTTTCGTGAGGTATTGAATGGCTCAAGCCGAATTTCATGAAGTCATGGACGTGGATCGGGACAAACTTTACGCCGCGATCACGAAATATGAGGATTACCCGGAATTCGTCGAAGGGATGAAGTCCGTCAAAGTCGAACGAAGCGCTCAGAATTGCGCGCGCGTCAGTTATCAAGTGTCAATGATGAAGGAGATTTCCTACACGCTCGAGCACAAAGAGAATCCTGCAGCGGGGCGGATTGAATGGTCCCTCATCAGCAGTGATTCATTTAAGAAGAATTCGGGAGTGTGGGAACTCAAACCGGCCGGTCGAGGTAAAACGGATGTTCGTTATTCCCTGGAACTTGAATTCACGTTTCCTGTCCCCGGGATTATTCTGAACCGGCTCGTCCGGGGAAGCCTTCCCTCGATGGTGAAAGGGTTCGTCAAGCGGGCGGGCCGCTGAAGGGAGCGCGCCATGGGTGATGATATACAGTCGAAAGCATCGGAAATGATGAAAAAAGTGCTCACCGTCGGGGTGGGCGCGATCTTCCTGACAGAGGAGAGTCTGCGGGCCCTCGTTACGGACTTCAAACTTCCTAAAGAACTCCTCGGCGGGATCCTCGAATCAGCCGCGAAAACGAAGAACGAATTCCTGCACAACTTGTCACAGGACGTTCTGAGCCGGATCATGGATAAGGTTGATCCGACAGCGTTTACTGAGGAATTCTTCGCCAAAAATGACCTCGATTTTCATATCCGGGTAAGCGTAAAGCCGAAGAAGCACAGTTAAGTCTCTTCGCCCGCGTTTTGTGCGCTCTAACAACTGTCGAATGTTTGGTCAGAGACAGTTCACAAAAAATACGATTTTGACTTTTCCTGATTGCATAAGACCTTAATATTGCTGAATTAATCAAAATGCATCAAAGTGCGTCATTTTTGACAGCGCATGGCATCTCAATTGCTCTCTTACTCTGTGTGAGCCGTCGGAACCGAGGCTGACGGTAAGCAGAGTAGAAAAGCAAAGGGCGTCTCGAGAGTTTACGCCCATGTTGAGCAGAAGCAGAGAGAAGGAGTGCCCATGTCCGCATCCCGCGATAAGACCCAGAAAGTTGCCTTCGTTTATTCAAATCTTTACCAACTTTATCGTAAGGGCAAGGAAACCGCGCAGCAGGTTGAAGCCACGCCAGTTCAATTGCAAGCCCAGCCGCAAGCGAATCAAGCGCTCGCCGCTTCGGCGGGAGCCGCTGTTGTCCGTAGCGGAAACGTTTTGAAGAGTGATGATCTCCGCGCGGCCGCGCTCGCGATCACCCCGTATGCTCCGACCGAGTTCATCGGCAAGCGTGTGCCGAGGCCCGAAGTGATTGCGACAAAGAATTCAGCGGTCGAAAGCCTCAAAAAGAATCTTCAGGAACTCAATGATCTTCATTCCCGGCTTCGTTTCATGCTGAAAGAGCTCGAGGAGCTCGTGAAGAGCTGATCGGCTCAGGCGAGCGGACGCGATCCTTTTGTCCCGATGCTGATGTTTTTGCCCTCGTCTGGCTGAATGATTTTTTCTTCCTGCGCAACGACGAGATTTTCGGGAAATTTTGGACGCTCGACCCGCGCTTTTTCAGGGCGGGGCGCTTTCGGTGAAGCAGGTTCCCGCACCAGATTTGGGTTCAGCTTCGGAACGGTCACGATCAGCTCGCCATCGCGAATTTCTCGTGTGAGTTGTTTCGCGTCAACCGGCAAGGGCAGGGGAAAACTCTCGTTAAATGATTGGTAAGCGGAAGTCGATTTCGTGACTCCAGATTGGAGATCGAGTTTTTCCTCGTTCCTGCGGTAACCGGATATCACGAGATGGTTGCCCTTCATCGTCGCGGTAAGGTGTCTGTCCTCGTGATCGGGAATGGACGCGGTCAGGATATAGGCATCGCCAGCATCGAAAATCTCAGCATCAATATCGACCAGCCTGTAGAAAGGATCGCTTTGGCGTTCGGCGTACGCCGATAACTTGTGTGAAGTGTCCTCGCGAATCTCGGCCACTTGTGCGGTCGCGCGCGAATTCAAGCGATCCAGGATCTCGCTGTTTCTTTTGAGAACCTGGTCGTGCTGTTCGAGAAAACGTGTTTCGGCCTGCTCGTTCTGGAAATTGGAGCTGTTTTTGATGCGCTCGTATTCCTTGCGGTAAACTTCGGCGGCTTGCTCGAGCTTGGCGTCTTTTTCCGCTCGGAAACGTTCATTCTGTTTGGCTTGGGCTGTTTCCGTATCGGCGCGTTCCGCTTGAAAATTCTTCATCTGATAAGCTGTTTCAGCGGTTTGGCGGTTCTGAAGCTCGCGAAGGTCGTCCCGGCCCCGTTTCTCGGTCCCGTAAATAGCGTCGCGGTAGTAAGTTTTGAGGTCAGAAACCTGCTTCTCGCCCTCGCGCCGGATTCGGGCAAGTTCGGCCTGCTGGCTCCGTTGCGCGTCGCGAATGGCTTCATAGCCCTTTGCTCGCTGGTTCTCCAGCGCCTGTTCCTGGCGATCGCTTTCGATCACGCTCTGTTTTTCGTGTTGCTCCCGAAGCTGTTCGAGCCCCCGCGACATATCGCGTTCCGCTTCCTGGACCTGACGGTGTGTTTCCGCGATTCTTGCCTGCGCATCCCGTTGTGCCTGTGAGGGTGAATCGGCAGTCAGCTTTTGGCGGGATCCCGCGGATGTGCCGGAACCGATTGGGCTGATGGCCATCAGTGCAAGACCTTGCCTTTCTCGAAGAGATTATTTTCGACGATATTGAAATACGTTCGCACGACTCGGACGAATGTCGAGCGATCGAGGCCTTCCAGAAAGGCTCTTTTCTTTTCCAATGTCGGTTCGAGGATCAGGTGTTCGATGAGGTCTTCGACGGGTTTTTCAGGTTTATCCGAGATGTCGGCGCGAAAGACTCGTCTGACGGTTTCGACATCGAATAGCAGGTGATTGCCCTGGATGGACTGATGAATCAGGTATTCGACTTGATTGAGCTGGTGCTTCGAAACGTAAATCACGTTTCACCCCTCCGTGGGTCCTGAAGTCTTGAAGATCTCCGTCATGGAGTTCCCCTGACATGGCAATTACAGGATAAACGGGCCCGTTCAGGGCCGCAAGGGGGCTTGCAATAACAGAAGGTCATCCGTGACGCAGAGCATATTTGACTCTATGCGGAAAGCCCCGGTACAATAAACTTATGAAGAGGACGCCAGGAAAGAAAGGCGTAGAACGAAGAAAGAGCCCCAGGCGCCGGCGACCTTTGGCGCGACACGACGCTGACGTGTGTAAAACATGCGGAAAAGACCTTTCCGGGAGCGATAAAGCCCTTTTCGTTGAAGAAGAAGTGGGCCGTATCTTTTGTTCAGAAAAGTGTATTTCGGATTATTTTGCCCCTGAAATCGGGCGTTTAGAAAAAGCTTACTTTCGCGCCCTGTCACAAAGCGACCTCTCCCCTCAAGAACGCGAAAACTTAGCTCATTTGCGATGGGTGACGTTGCAGGAGCCGGACGAAGTTTGGAGGGAGAAAACACTTTCAGGAGATTATCGGTACACCCTGATATCCCAATTCCAGCCGGGAAATAGGAAAGTCTGGTGTATTTGCCTGTGCTTATTCTTGCGTGGCGAGCCGAGCTTTCTTTATTTGTCTTTTCCCACGCGTAACGCCGCGATGGTGAATCTCTATCGTAAGGGCGAGCAGATCGAGCTTACTGCCCTTTCCGGGCACGTCGGCAGCCCCAGAGGCCTGACTGACGATGCCGAGGGCTTACCTCCCGGACTCGTCGAAGCTTTGGAGGGACAGCCAACTGACCGGCTTGCGGATTCCTGGACGGACGACGAAACTTTTCGCGCGAAGATGGTCCAGGAACGCAGGAGCGATGACATTCCTTCCGAGGATTTTACGCTTTATAAAGGGTGCATCGAGGAGACTCTTCAGGAGCCGGATGAGGTCTGGAGTTACCAATCCAGCGAAGCCTTACCCCGGCTTTACCAGTTCATCCGTCACTATCCCAACGAGAGTCCGGCCATCTGGTACGTGATTATTGCCCGTGAGACGGAGGAGGAAGAGCAGATCGAGATTCTCGACGCCTTTCCGACTCGCGACGCGGAACTCGTCAATCATTACCGCAAAGGTCAGCAGGAGATCGGGAAAAAGTCCGAGGGTTCAAATCAGCGGGTCGTGCACTGATTTCCCCTCAGTGAAACTTCCGGTAAAACTCTAGCGAAATTTGCCAAACGAATAACTGGGGCAGGTGTAGTAATTCCCGCCGTTCTTGAGGCAGTCGCGCATCTGGTATTCCGCCCCGCGCTCGACGATGAACACGGCGTTAAACGAGGTGTTCGGAAAGCTGGCAAAGATACCGGCTTCGGCGATCTGGAAGCATTTGAACCAGGGGAGCGCGGGCGCGATCGGGTCCGGCCGGGTATACACCGTCGTGATGTCGACGAATTGCGCCGGAAAGACGCAAATGGAATTCGAGAGGCTCGTGCGGCCATGAATCAGAATATCAGCATCGGAATCTTTCTTCCTGCAGACTCTGTACTGGCCTGAGCCGTCGAACAGGTAATCATAATCGGGAACGACGTTCGGAGAGGTCGGACAATTGTAGTTTTCGTCGGAGTAGGGATCATTGCTGCCGAATTCAAGTCCTGAAGAACTCGCGGAGGAGCGGATTACGTAGGATTCCTCGGGGGCTCGGTCATACCTGGGACCGATCACATTCGAACAGCCGGTCAGGAACACGGTCCCCGCGACTGTCAGATTTGCGATAGTCCTGAAATACGAGTTCACTTTCGAAACTCCTCTCATGAAGCGCGCTTTCAACGGAATCAACGTGAGCTGGCGATACTATGCTCTAGAGCAAACGATGTGCCTGGAACTCCTCTGATCAAAGCTTCGGAAAAATAGGCCTTTTTCACGCCCGATCGCGTGGGCCCTGTCAAAGAGTTAGTCAGGTGTGTCACCTGATCTCATCAAAGGACAAGCTGCAGCTCATAGAGCGCGCCCCCGGGCGAGGGCGCGAGTTTCGTAAGTTGAAATTGCGACCCGAGGTTTCTTCCTTCACGATTCAGAACCTCGAGGAGCCACGTTGCTTCATGGAGGGAAGCCCGGTTCAGCCGGAAGCGGCTGATCTTCATCGGAACCAGGTTTAATGAAATGAGCCTGCCGTGTTTCAGGGTCGGAAGGTACATCAGCGTGAGATTACCGCGAAATTCCTCATAACCGCTGATGCCTTCGTAGTCGTTGAGGAAGTCCCCGCAACCGTAAAGGACGAGCTTGCCATTATAGATTTCGATCCCTTTCGGGTGATGCGAGGAGTGACCATAAATCAGGTCGACTCCGGACGTATCGATCAATGCGTGGGCGAACTCACGTTGCTCTGCTTCGATGTCATAACCCCAGTTGCCGCCCCAGTGGATCGAAACAATCACGGTATCTCCGGCTCGCCGGATCGCTGAGACTCGTTTCGCGAGACTCGCCGCTGATCTCTCGGAAAGCGATTTCAGGAAGTCGATTCCGGGACGGAGTTCCGTCGCGGCCCAGTGAGGCGGAATCCCGCTTGTCAGGCTGCCCAGGGAGAAGACCACCACCCGCCCCTGAGGCCCCAGGTCGATGATCGCCGGGGTCCTCGCTTCAGCTGCATCGCGACCTGCGCCCGCCGTTTGAACATCCCCTCGTTTGAGCGCCGTGATTGTATCGATGAGTCCTTGCGCTCCCCAATCGAGAATATGATTATTCGCCAGGCAGCAACAATCGATTTTGGCCGCCGTTATCGCAGGCACATTGCCTGGATGCATTCGATAGTTGATGCCCTTATCTTCCCAGCGATCAGACGAAGTGATCGTGGTTTCCAAATTCATGAGGCGCGCCTGGGGGGAGTGGCGGGCCAAGGAATCGAGGGCATCACCCCAGATATAAGAAAACTCGACCTGTCTCGGTATTGGCCCCGAAACAGCTTCGGCAATCTCGACGTAATCCTCGGCGCTCTTCATGAAAGATTCGTGAATGACCGGATTCGAGGAGAACGGCAGGATCTGATCGATGCCTCTCCCCAGCATCACGTCGCCGCAGAGAAAGAATTTTACCAGAGCCGTTTCATTTTCAGCCGCGGGCATCAAAGGAGATGAAGCAAAGCGGGTGCCGAGGTCTTGTTTTCTCGACGGGGTGCGCTTAGACTTCAATCATGGCGGATTTTGCGACGCGCTCGCGGATATGGATGGATATTGCCCGTTGGGCACCCTCGGGCGATAACCTCCAGCCTTGGAAAGTTGTCTGGTCTTTTCAGACGGATCGGATCGTGGCTGAGGTCTCGCTCAATCAAGAAAGTCGGACGCCGCGGTTTCTGGAATTCGAATTCAGGTCCCTTTACGTCGCGCTCGGTGCTTTTGCGGAGAATCTTGTCCTGCTGTTAGCGGCCGAAGGGTATCGGCTTCTGAAGATTGATGCGAACGCGCAGGCGGAAGCTTCGGAAATCGCGTTCCAGCTGGTTTTCGTTCCTTCAGGGACGGGACGGGATGAACAAAGCTTCTCTGAGATTTCTGAGCTCATCAAGCGAAGGACGGTCAGTCGCTATCCCTTTGAAATGCGCTCCGTCGGGCATGACGTTCTCGATAGCCTCAAAAAACTGACAGAGAAGGTTCCTGCGGTTCGCCTTCTCCCGCTGAATAAAGACCGCAGAACTCTTGCGCGTCACCTGATGGGTCTGGACGTGATTCGCTATGAACATGCGGAGATCCGCCAATCTTTCTTCGACCGAATGCGCTTCGGTAAGCAGAATGAAATTGAGGGCAATGGCCTCAATGTCAAGACTTTCGGCGTACCCACGCCCGTCCAGTGGATGCTTTGGTCCTTCAAACGGTTCCGCGGTCTCTATATTTTTTTCTCCCTCGGTCTTCAGTACATCTATGCTTACCTGGGCTGCTACCGGCTGATCATGCGTTCTGGTGATCTCTTCGCTATTCTGAGCGACGATGATTCGCCGCTGGGGTGGTTTCGCCTCGGAATGGTTATGCAGGATTTCTGGCTTGAACTGACCCGGCGCGGGATCTCCATGCAACCCGTCGGCGTTTCCTTGCTCGTGTATCGTTATCGGAAAGAAGCATTGCGTAACGTGTTCCGCTTTTCACCAAAGCAGCAGGTGCGTCTCGATCGGGCGAACCGCTTTTTTTCGGAGCAGTATTCGATCGATTTGCTGAAGCCCTGCCTCGTTTTCAGGGCGGGATTCGGGCCCAGGATTCAAAATCTCTCACCACGGCGCGAAAACCAGGTGTGATTTCGGCTCTACAGCTAGGGCACCGCGACTTGCCGCTGCAAGGTGATTCAAGTATAGCTTTGCGAGCGAACCGTCCGGGGGCATCCCCAAGATTGAGAGTATGCGATGTTCGGCACTGAGGCGAAAGAGCTTGCGACGGCTTTTATCCCGATC
>DATDSK010000048.1:0-2781 GCA_035291325.1 Bdellovibrionota bacterium
ACGGGATCGGGTGGCAGGTTCTCAAAGCCGCTCACATCACAGCGAAAGTAGTGCTGATAAAGGCCTTCCAGGAAAGGAAAAAGAACGCGAGCGAACTCAGGATCAACCTTGTTCGGAGTTCTGAAGAGTTCAAGATCAAGAGCGGCGGAACCCATAGCAAGGGATAAGCCGCAGAACAGGTGCCCGCAAGGCTAAGCCCCCGGGCTAAACTTCCGTATTACCGCCCCTCACCCATTCGCCGGTAATGCGACACGTCAAGAAGGCCTTAATAAATCCATCAAGCTCTCCGTCGAGAACCTTCTCGGCCACGGGGAGCGTAAACCCCGTCCGATGGTCCTTGACCATCTTGTAAGGATGCAAAACATAAGAACGGATCTGGCTGCCCCAGGCGATGTCCATTTTCGAGTTCTCGATCGCCGCCTGCTTCTTGCGTTCCTCTTCGAGGTGACGCTCGTATAAGCGTGAACGCAAGACTTTCATCGCGAGATCCTTATTCTTGATCTGCGAACGCTCCTGCTGGCAGGCCACGACAATACCGCTCGGATGATGCGTGATTCTCACGGCGGAATCGGTCGTATTGACTCCCTGGCCTCCCTTACCTCCGGCCCGAAAAACATCGATTCGCAGATCAGCCGGGTTGATGACGACTTCAAAATCGTCGTCCACCTCGGGACTGACGTAAACACTTGAAAATGAAGTGTGCCGACGGGCATTCGAATCAAAGGGCGAAATACGCACCAACCGATGCACTCCGGCCTCGGCTTTCAAGAAGCCGTAGGCGTAACTTCCGGTGATCATCAAAGTCGCGTTTTTGATGCCCGCCTCTTCCCCCGGAAGAGCATCCAACAGTTCCGCCTTGAAACCTTTGTCTTGAGCCCAGCGTTGATACATGCGCAGAAGCATCTGTGCCCAGTCCTGCGACTCGGTCCCGCCGGCTCCCGCATTGATCGTCACGATGGCGTTTTTCGAGTCCTGCGCCTCAGAAAGCATTTTGTGGAATTCGGCCTGTTCAAACTGACTCGCGAGAGTAGTCACGAGCCCGCCGACCTCGCGAAGCGTATCCTCGTCTTTTTCGGCCTGGGCGAGTTCGAAGAGAGTCTGAGCGTCACTCAGGCCGCGATCGAGGTCCTCGAATTCCTTGACGTCGGCTTCGAGACGAGCCTTTTCAGCGCTGAGCGCGCGAGCCTTCCGGTTGTCGTTCCAAAAGCCTTCTTGAGTCGATAAGTCTGTCAGTTCCTGGATTCTTCGTTGTTTGACCGGCAGGTCAAAGAGAACCTCGTAGGAATGCGAGTTTCTCGCGCATGGAAGCGAGCTGCTCACGGATTTCATGGGGAGCCAAAACTGCTGAAGCCTGAAAGTTCATAAGGAGGAATTACCTGACCGGGCGCGCTTTATCAAGCCCAAGCTACGGCCCGGCGACAGCCCGGCCAGCAACCGCGATTCCCAGCGAGCCATCGGACGGGCGTCGACGCTTTCGTGCTCCATTCCGAGAAGATGAAGAACGCCGTGAACAATCAGCACCTCCAACTCCCTCTCGGGAGAATGGCCGAGTTCACGCGCTTGCCGCTTGAGAACGGGCAGACAAATGACGAGTTCACCGAGATGTCCGTGCCGCTGGAATGGCTCGGGCGCTTCGAAGCTCAGAACATCGGTCGGAGAATTCTTACGCCGATAGCGGCGATTGAGCCGGGCCATCGCTGGCGCACTGCTCGTGACGTAAACGGCCGCGGACCACTTACCAGCCTGCCGCACCACTCCGGTTTTCGCAACCGGGCGCCGCCGGCTCAGACTTGGAATCGCCTGTGCTAGTAGAAGTGTTCTTTCGAGAACGCGAGTGGCGTCTTTATTCCAGGCCTGAATAGTTTTTTCGGTTCCCACCCGCTCATGATATACGAATTAGCCATTATGACAAAGCGCGCAGCCCATCAAGACACTGACAAAAACGACCCGACCGCCCCGAACTCTCCGAAGCTCGAGTCTCTCGGTCGCCTGATCAAGACCGTCGAGCGTCTGCGCGCACCCGATGGGTGTCCCTGGGATCGGGCACAAACACATCAGTCAATTCGCCAGTACCTCATTGAAGAAGCGTTTGAAGTGATCGATGTCCTCGATCGGATCGAATCGTCAGAGAATCTGAAAGACGAGAAACTCCGCAATTCCCTTCGCGAGGAATTGGGTGATCTCATGTTACAGGTTCTGCTTCATTCCGAAATGACCCGCGAAGCGGGAGCCTTTGATATTTTCGACGTCGCGGAAGCTCTGAATGAAAAACTCATTCGGCGTCACCCTCATGTTTTCGGGGAAGTGAAGGCCGACAACGCCGAATCGGCATTTCAAAGCTGGGAGCGGCAGAAGGCAAAAGAGAAGCTCACCAGGAAAGACGCAAGCGTTCTCGATGGAGTTCCGAAAGGGCTGCCGTCTTTGCAAAGAGCCGCCCGAGTTCTCGAAAAGGTGACCAAAGTAGGCTTCCAATGGAAGGACCTGACGGGCCCCCTTGCCAAAGTCGACGAAGAACTCGGCGAGCTGAAAGCCGAGATCACTGCCTACGAAAACCCGCAAGCCAGCGACCTTGAAAAGGATCGTGTGCGAAAGCGGGTCGAACAGGAACTCGGAGACCTGATCTTTTCGATCTGCAATCTCGCTTTTCTGATGCGCGTCAATCCCGAAGATTCGTTTCGAACGACACTGAATCGATTTGAGTTTCGGTTTCATCACGTCGAAAAGAGACTTAAGGAACACGGAAAGACACCCGAACAGTCGACGCTAGAAGAGATGGACCAG
>DATDSK010000049.1:0-4225 GCA_035291325.1 Bdellovibrionota bacterium
CCATGAACGTCGGATGGAACACCGTCCAGTTCGGCGGAAACAACCTGAACGCCTACACAGGCGGCAGTAATCCGCAGTGGGCCGCTTTCGATGACATCGTTGTGAGCACGTCTCCGATTCCGGATAACTATGTGATCGGCGGTTCCGGCGGCGACTTGATCGTTCCGACGATCGCGATCACCTCTCCAGCGATTAATGCGGTGGTCAGCGGGACCAACTCAATTTCGGCGAACGCTTCGGACGATACCGGCATCACGAAAGTAGAATTCTACGTCGACTCTTATCTTGAAAAGACACTCACGGCGCCGCCGTATTCCTATACTGCCGACATCGGTGACGTGCCCGATGGAACCTATGTTCTGAGAGCCAAAGCTTACGACGCGGCCGGAAACATCGGACAGTCGCAAGATGTACCGTTCGTCGTAAACAATTCAACGCCCTCGCCAACTCCAACGCCCTCGCCGACTCCAACGCCCTCGCCGACTCCAACGCCCTCGCCAACTCCAACGCCCTCGCCGACTCCAACGCCCTCGCCCGACACCAGCGCCCCCTTCGTCCAAATCACCTCACCTGCTTCAGGGGCAACCGCACGAGGGATTGTCACGTTCTCGGTTTCTGCGAACGATAACGTCCGCGTCGAGAAAGTCGAACTTTACATGAACGGCTCGCTTTACGCGACGGATGCCGTCGCACCCTACACGTTCGCGTGGAATTCCAACTCTTACAAAAATGCGACCTATAACTTCGTCGCGAAGGCATACGATACAGCAGACAACGTGCGCTCTTCGACCGAAGTGAACATTATCGTGAAGCGAAAACCTAAATCGCCGACAAATCTTACTGCACAATAAGCAGGAGAGGGGAAATAAGATGTGCCAGAGCAAACCAGTCTCATTTTCACTTTATGTCAGAATGACCCTCCTCGTGACGTTTTGCTCACTACTGATCACGGGATGTAAAAGGCTTGAGAGTACCCGTTCTGCTCAAAGCGAAACAGCAGATCAAAGAGGAACCGTCACCCTGAATTGGGATGCTCCCTTGACAAACACGGATGATACTCCTCTCAATGATTTGACAGGCCACCGGATCCGGTACGGTTTGATTTCAGGCGTCTACTCGACCTCACTGGACATAGGACTTGCGACGACGTACACCATCAGCAATCTTTCGCGCGGGAAAAACTACTACTTTGTAGTCTCCTCAATAAACAGCTCAGGAGAAGAAAGCGACCTATCGAACGAAGTTGCGAAGATTGCGCCTTAGCTGACATTTTTACTTATATCGAGCAAATTTTGAAACTACCCTGCTCACTATCCAACAAACATCAAGGCGTGTAAGCAACACCGAAATTATAAGAAGACAATGACACGGATCGTCCATCGCCAACCCTGAGCTGCAGCTCCGAGAGATCAATGACAAAAGAGAATCCGGCTCCGGACGCGAGAGCACGGTTTAAAGAGATCCCAGTCGCGATTTCACGATCAGAAAATGAGACCAAACCCCCCGCGCTCTTCAGAAATGAAAATTTAAAGTAACCCGAGACCGAGGTATTACGGTTCAGCGTTCTTCTAAAGACCGGAAACAACTGCGGACCAGCAATGCTGTATCCAAAAAGATCATTTGTCGCGGAAAGTGAAGTGTAGTATCCGCCCCCCGCGAGAGAGACACGCCAGGGCTCCTTCACAAAAGAAAGGACATAGCTCAATCGAAGATTGACGCCTAAAGACCTAGAGCTAATCCCCGTCTGGCTACTCCCCAAGGTGAGAAGAGTCGCGTATGTGTTAAATCCCGCATCCCAAACGCCAGGACGGAGCTGATAATTCAAACTCAGCTTCCCTGTCAACGCGGACTCAGAAAAAGGTGCAACATTGCTCTCACTGAATGCAAGCCCCGTGTAGGCCAAGCTCGGAGTCCAGGAAAAAATCTTCGTGACCGAGCGATTTTCCTTTGGTTTAAGCCGATCCCAGTTCGAGATATGAATGAGAATCGATTCCTTTTCAACGATTCCGAACGGACTAACAGCGAAAAACTGGATCTGCGACGAAGCCTGGCTGACCCTTACCCGGACTTGAAATCGACCGTCCTTCTGAAGCGGAATATCAACCTTCCCGAGCAGCAAGCTCCAGTTATACCAAAATTCGCGGTTAAATTTGCCTTCCACAACGACAATGGGCCCGGAAGATGAATCAATCAGGAACTCCGCTTTTGGTGAAAACGTGAACCCCTGAATCTGATTCTTGGAATCATTCACCTTTGAAAGAGTGGCGTAGATTATTTCGGCAGCCATACCGATTCGCGGCGGAGCAACGATCCACAAAAGAACCAGCATTGAAGCGATCAATCCAACTTGACGCATCGTTTTAGAGCGTATCATCCGCATCAGGATGTCGTGAAACGAAAGATCTCGTGAAAACCCCAAACTCAACCTCACGATGAAAAGCGAACGCACGCGCAAAGCATGGACTACATCAACGGGCGCATCAATCCCTGTCTGCAATCAAAGAATTGAGGATTTGTCGCGATAAATCGGTCCTCTTTCACCTGCCAAATCAATTTACACCCTGCGGGCTGATAAGACTTAACCCACCGCAATCACAAGTCTTTCATCATGACAAGCAATTCTGTTTTTAGAAGTTTTTTCTTTATCTATTTCGTCAAGTATGAAAAACTTAAATATACAAAGAATGCTTCACATTCAAGAACTTCGCCGGCAACCAACCAGCCCCGGTCATGAACAATGACGGAAAGATCATGAGTAAAAGAACATAGTAACGGAGGCAAAGTTGTTCAAAACAAGAGCAGCACAATCCATCGCAAGCCTCTATCTGGTTGGCATGCTCATTACGATTCAGTTCGGCTGTTCGGCTCGGGTCATCGGCGGATTTCCGCAAACAAATCAAAGTACCCAGATTTCGCCGGGTCCGAAGATTCTCGGTTTCACCTCAACCAATCCGCCCTCTCCTTCCAATTCATCAACCAGCCCATTTGTCATCGGACTTTCCAGTGCGGAAACAACGAACATCATTCTCTATAGCGATTCGAATTGCGCAAACTCGATCGGTTCGGGATCAAAAGCGCTGTTCGAGGGAGTGGGGATCACGGCAGCCGGCTCGGCCAATCTGACAACGACGATTTACGCCAAAGCGTATGACAACGAAGCCAGAAGTTCAGCCTGCACAGTTCTTACCACTTACATTCATGACGACGTTAGCCCCGTAGCTCCCGGTTTTATCAGTATCAGCCCCCTTTCGCCTTCAAATGCCGCGGCTCCGATTGTAAAAGGTTCCGCGAGCGCCGACACCCATAATATCGCCCTCTTCAGAGACTCAAATTGTGTGACGTCGATCGGCTCCGGAACGAAAACACAATTCGAAGCCAGTGGAATCATCACAGGCATTTCAACCAATACAGCCACGACGATCTATGCCGAAGCGATCGATACCGCAGGAAATCCCTCCGCGTGTACCGTGCTGACGACTTACATTCACGATGACGTCGGACCGGCCGCCCCTGCATTCGTCAGCACGAATCCCGCTTCCCCTTCGTCCAGTTCACTCGCTCCGGCGGTTCGAGGAACTTCCAGTGCCGATACGGTGAGCCTGACCCTGTACAGCAACGCGGGGTGCACCACATTGATCGGCTCGGGAACCAAAGCTGCTTTTGAAACCACCGGAATCGCTGCCACATTAGCCCCGAATGCCACCACGATGATCTATGCCAAGGCCGCCGATGCGTTGTCCAATACTTCAGCCTGCACACTCCTGACGAGCTACACCCATGATAACATCGGCCCTGTCGCTCCGAGTTTCGTCAGTGTAAATCCTGTATCCCCCTCTACGACCGTTAGCCCAGCCATCAAGGGCGCTTCAAGCCTCGATTCCATCAGTCTGACCTTTTACGAAGACGCAGGATGCACGGACTCGATCGGCTCCGGAACGAAGGCTTCATTTGAAGGTGCGGGGATCACCGCGACTGTTCCTGAGAATGCCACAACGACTGTCTACGTGAAAGCTTTTGATGCCGCAGGCAATCCGTCCGCGTGCACCGCACTAACGACTTACACTCATGATGCGATCGGACCCGGAGCGCCCGCTCTCGTCAGTACAAATCCTTCATCCCCCTCCAAGACTTCAACCACTCCAACGATCCGCGGGACTTCAACGGCGGATACCGTGAGCCTAACCCTTTATGATAATCCGGGCTGCACAACCAGCATTGGGGCGGG
>DATDSK010000050.1:0-3047 GCA_035291325.1 Bdellovibrionota bacterium
TCTCGAAAATGAACGGGAGCTGCGCAAGGCGCTGAGCTATCCGCCTTTTGGACGCCTGGCAAGGTTACGGTTCGAGAGCCCGAGTCAGGCAGAAGCGCGCGGGCGCGCGACCGCGATCGCCAGCGCCCTTCAAACGACCCAAGAGCCCGGAAAACTCGATATTCTGGGCCCGAGCGAGGCCTTTCTGGAGCGGGCCAAGGGAATTTACCGGTGGGATTTATTGATCAAATCAGTAGATGTCCAGCGGCTCCGCCGTGCCGTTTTCGGTGCACGTTCAATTTGCTGGAAGGAAAAGTGGCAATTTCTCGTCGATATTGATCCTTATGGGGTAGGATAGAGCTATGCCTCGTCATGATGACGTCGTCACCCGAGCAAAACGGAAGGTCCAAAGACAGATCGAGGAAGCCGAGCGCGAGCACCGGAAAAAGCTCATGCGCAGACGCATTGAGCTCGCGACCTCCGGACTGAGGGCGTATCAGAGCGGCAAGATCGCCGAAGCAGCCCAGTCATATCAGACTTATCTCCGGATTCTGGAGGACTGGAAGGGAGTCCCGCCGGGAGGACTTACCCCGGCGCTTTTTGACGTGAAGAAAGACATGTACGAGGTCCTCCTGATCAGCGCGATTTATTGGGACCTGACGAAAATGTTCGACCGTACCCGCTCTCCCGCAAAACAGCGGGATTTCATGCAGTACATGGAAAAATACATTCTATTCTCGAAGGGAATGCCTTTTCAGCCGCTCGCGACCGAAACCCTTCGCAAGTACATCAGCAACGAAAAGGCGATGCATAAGCCCGAGTTCAAGAACGCCTACAAAATGCTGGGAGGCGATGGGAACTGCTTCGTCGCGACGGCGCTCACGGACGTGATCGACCCCGGAACCTTACCCCGGCTCAGGACTTTTCGTGACCGCACCCTCAGCCGTTCCCGGCTCGGCCGCGGTTTGGTCGGTTGGTATTACCGAAATGGCCCGAAGCTCGCCCGGTGGACGGATTGCCTCCCGCAGCCTGGCCGCAAGGTGCTCGGATCGCTTCTCGACGTTTTAAGCCGCCTGGTAGCTTGATTACCGCAGGACCGTCCCGATCCGCTCGGGTCGGAACACAAACTGACTGTCGGAAAAATTAACCCAAAGAGAGAGCCAGATCACCATGGCTTTTCCCTTCACGTTCCGCATGGGGACGAAACCCCAGAACCGGCTGTCGTTCGAAAAATCACGATTGTCGCCCATGACGAACAGGTTGTCCGGCGGCACGGTGATCGGGCCGTGGCTTTCCCCCATGAAGCTGTTCTTGTCGAGCAGGATCATGTGATCAGCTTTATCCAGGCGCTCCGTAAAGAGGTCGAGATTCGTGGAACTATATTTCGGGTCATCAAGCGATTTGAAAACTTTGTCGGCGGCCGGACCGGTGACGACATCACGGGCGACCATCTGCTGGTTGATATAAAGAACCTTGTTTCGGATTTCGACGGTATCGCCGGGAATCCCGACGACCCGCTTGATGTAATAAAAACTCTCGTCCTTCGGGTACATGAAAACGATGACATCGCCACGCTTGGGCGGATCACGTTTCACGACATAAATCGGGTGGTCCGTTACAAGATCCGAAAACGGAATCTTGAAACCATAAGCAAACTTATTCACGAAAATGTGATCGCCGATCAGAAGGGTCGGGATCATGGATCCCGAAGGGATCTTGAACGCCTCGACAACGCTCGAGCGAATCATGAAAACGATGAACAAAGCCAGAACGAGCGAGGTCAGGTTCTCGATGATCCATTTTTTGCGGGACTTATTGCCCTGATTGCCCGCTTCCGAATTCGGGCCGCCCGGACGATCGTTGTTGTTTTGAAGTTCGTTCTGATCTGAGATATCGGCCATGTCAGTTCCCCGTCCTAGCTGTGAAAAACATACGATACCGCCTATTTCTCATAAGTAGTAGATCAAAAAAGCTAAAGCAATGCCTTCTGCCCAGGAATAATGCTAAACTCACCGATAATGAAGACGCTGGACCGGTACATCGCCGGGATCTTTATCAAAAACTTCCTTGTAGCGATTCTCGCGCTTGCTGGTCTGTTTCTGTTTCAGGAGGTTCTCGGAGATTTGCTGGATCACCAGTATCCCGGTAATCAGATCCTCGTCTACCATCTTCTCAACCTGCCGAACATCTCCGTGCAAATGATGCCGCCAGCCGTACTGCTCGCGACCGTTTTCACCCTCTCGGGGCTGTCCCGGACGAATGAACTGGTCGCCGCGTACTCGATCGGTGTCGGGCTCAAGCGAATCGTCACGCTGGTCGTCACCCTCGTTTTCATGCTCTCCTGCCTTATTCTCGTCCTGGAAGACCGAATCCTTCCGCTCACGTTCAAAAAACGGATGACCTATGAAATGCGGGTCATGAAGAAGAAACAGGACTTTTTCCTGGACATCAAACAAGACAAGATCTGGTACCGCTCGAAGAATCTCATCTATAACCTCCGGCTTTTCGACGCGGCCACACAGACGATTCACGGAATGGCCGTCTACACATTCGATGAAAGCTTTAACCTCGTTCAAGTCGTTGAAGCCGAAAAAGCCGAATTCACTAAAACCGGATGGCGGCTGATGAAAGGAACCGTAACGGTTTTCTCGCCGGAAAGCACCTTCCCGCTCACGCAAAAATTCAAGGAGAAAGAGCTGATTATCGCCGAAACTCCGCGCGATTTTCAGGAGATTGAAAAGGAAGTGGACGGCCTTCGGCTCAAGGAACTTCATCACTACATCAAGCGGACCAAAAGCGCGGGAGCGGACACCAAGAACTACGAAGTGAAATTTCATTCCAAAATCAGCCTGAGTTTTATTCCGATCGTAATGTGTTTTCTTGGCGTGCCCTTTTCCGTGCGATCGAGAAGGGAGGGCGGCCTTGCCAAAGACTTGGGCCTCTGCTTGGGAATCACTTTTTTCTATTGGCTTTTTTACTCAGTCGGTTTATCTCTGGGCACCAATGGTGCGTTGCCGCCCTGGCTCGCCGCATGGCTTCCAAGCACGATCTTCGCAGCCCTGGCGGTA
>DATDSK010000051.1:0-10220 GCA_035291325.1 Bdellovibrionota bacterium
GAAATTCGCTTCACTGCTGAAGAGACACTCCTCGCCAAGATCGAGAAACTGAAAGCTCTCCTTTCTCATCGCAATCCGAACCCTTCCTACGCCGAACTGATTGAGATGCTCGCGGATATGGCGCTGAAGCGCTTGGATCCCGAACAGAAGGCGGATGCGACGCCCGAGCAAAAGGGCGAGCCGAAGCCCGAAGAGAACCTTGCGGAAACGCGCGCCGCCACTCCGCCTGCGGAGTCGATAAAGAGAGTAGCAAAGCAGACCCGGCATATTCCTCAAAATTTGCGAAGAACGGTTTGGAAGCGGGACCAAGGACGATGCGCCTATGTGAACAAGGAAACCGGGGTGCGCTGCGATTCTAAATATCTTTTACAAATTCATCATCTGAAAGACTTCTCCTTAGGAGGCAAACATACGCTCGATAACCTCACCCTGAGGTATATTTACCAGGGTTCCGAAATGACTTTGACCGGTGCCACTACTTTCAACGGGACCATTTTTCACGACGATCTGTCGCGCGTGGTTTTGAAAAGCGCGAGCGCTCCCGTTCAGCCGATGGCCTCGAGTGATCTCATTCTGCGAGAGCAGTTGATTCAACTTGCGGCGGTAGCGGACGGACTTCCTGCCACTCAGAGTCTGGACCCCGCAAGTCCTGAAGCGGTCGATTTAATGAAGGGTGCCGAGATTTACGGTGATCCGAATGTGAGGGTGAACGTGATTTCCGCCCGGCACATTCTGGTGCCCTCCGGTCAGAGTTTGAGTTTTCATGGTAATGAGAACACTGTGTTCGTGCTGAAGATTTCAGGAATGGCCGAATTCGGGAATGGTATCGCGCTTTCCGGTGTTCTGCCGAGCCACGTGCTGATCTATGTAGGCGCTTCCGATTCGTCCGCGCCTGTCTCGATCGGGGGTAGTTCGGGAGTTGCGGGCACCTTTCTTTCGCTCCAGCGCTCGTTCAATTTCTCGGGTCAGGGGAGCTTCAGGGGAGCCGTAATCTCCGGCTCCAGCTCCGCTCCTGCGATCAGCCTTGGCGGAAACGGAGCAGGACTGGTGGCCGATTTTGAGGCCGATCCGTTCTGCCCGGGAATAACATCGAGGTAATGCGCCCTCGTTGCGTAATCCCCCCAAGAACGGGGGTATGGCATGCTGGCTAAGCTGACGGCTTCGCGTTGAGCAATTCGGGAATTGCGTTCCACTTGATCTTGAAACGCCATTCTCCGTTGTCCCTTCGGTTCATGCCGATCACGGAACCTTTGACAGTCTGGGCACGACCTGAAGATTCATCGACGAGGGTCAGCCAGACGGCATTCTTTTCGTGAATTGGAGGGAGCCCCGTCCGGTAGCTTGAGCACAGGAGTACGCAATGTTCTGGCGCTACCGAGATGAGACTTGTGCTGACAATCGATCGGAAGTCATGACAGATCACCCGAATCGGCACCTGCGGTTCGATTGCATTTTCTGGCGACGCAGCCGGCATCTGTGCCGCAATCGCCGGCGCCGAAGGTGGTGGCGTGGTCTTCAGGACCGGCAGCGGCGGCGGTGGTGTGACAGGGACCCATTCAGGGGTGGAGCCGTCCCAGAACCAGAAGTATTTCTGAAATTCCCCGGACGTCTTCATTGTTTGAAGCTGCTCGACTGTGTAGGGACCGAATACCTGTCCATCGCGGCTCAGGAAGATTTCCATAGAATTCGAGTTTACCGGGGGTTTGGCTCTCTGTCCAATTCGATCATTTTCCGGAATAGACCTCGACCGGCGTTTTGCTGTCCAGGTTCAGTCCGGTGGCGCCTTCGGTCGAGCCACCCCAGCATTTCACGGTATTGTCGGTCATCACGGCACATGTGTGTTCGTTTCCGGTGGCGATTTCGACAACGTTCCCGCCTGCGGGTATCGCGGCTTTCAGATTGGCGCCCATATCATACTGGCCGGAGCCGACGTTTAAATTCGTTCCGTTACCGAGCTGACCGCGGTCATTCATTCCCCAGCAGCGGACGGAACCATCAGCAAGGACAACACAGTTGAATTGCGTCCCGGAGGCGAGCTGAACAGCTCCGGAACTCAGCGAAACGGAGGGTAGGTGCTCACCCATATCGCTGCCGAAATATCCCAAAGCCGCGCTCGGCGCGAGCTGAGGCGCACTCCAGCACAAGCTGGCTTCTGAATTGTAGTTCGCACGAGCCCAGCAGGCTCCAAGCAATCCGTGGAAAGGACTCGACCCATTTTCGTCGGCGACGGTCTTGCCGAAACACTTGACCGCTCCGGACTGCAACAGAACGCAACTGAACGCGCCCTGGGACGCGGTAACCGCTTCAGCGTGTCCTCCCGATCCGAGTGAAATATTTTTGAGGTTCTCGAGATCCTGGGGCGAGATCCCGATCTTCTCGGTCGAAACGCCCTGCCCGAGCTGCCCGTAAAAATTGTCGCCCCAGCAGCGTACGCCGCCATCAAAGAGCGTGGCACAGGTATGTCCCGCGCCCGCTGCGATATCGATTGCTTTCACACCACCGAGGTTCACGGAATGGAGCGAGTTGCCCATATCCGTGCCGGCAAGACCTACCGATGAGGTGCTACCGATTCCGAGCTGGCCGCTCGTGTTCCCGCCCCAGCATTTTACCTCTCCGGTATTCAGGAGCGCGCAGGTGTGCTCGAATCCCGCGGCAATTTTAACGGCTTCCTTGGGATGGGAAGAGGAATCCGTCCCGAGATCCACCTTGTAGAGGTTTCCGGTTTCGTCGAGAGGTTTCAAAGCCATCGCCGGAACCGCAGAACCCAGGCCCAGTCTCCCCGCGTCGTTACTTCCCCAACACGTCACGATCCCCTCTTGCGCCGCACTCGAGACGATAGCGCACGCGTGATAAGATCCGATCGCGAGCTGCTGGACCGAGTTTATCGAAGCTCCGAAATTTATGGTCGGGGCGTTCTGCGGATTCGCTCCCGCCTGCGTAGTCCCCTGACCGAGCTGGCCGCTCGAATTCTTGCCCCAGCAGGCGGCCTTTCCGAGCTCGTTGATCAGGCAGGTTTCAAATCCTCCTGCAAAGATCTTCAGCCGGAGTGTTCCCGTCCCGGAAAGCGTGGCGGTCTTTGAAAGGGGAGTTCCAGGATTAGCATCGTTCGTGAAGGAGATTGCGAACGGAAGAGTCGTCGCGCCCGCCGCAGCTGGCGTAAACCGAAGCTTCAGGGTGCACGAAGCACCAGCGGCGAGTGTCCCGTTCAACGCGCATTGGCCAGAGGCTCCCGGCTCTCCTCCCGTTGCATAATCGAAAATACCGTCCAAAGTCGGAAACGTGATCGCGGACGCCGAGGTGTTCCCGCTGTTTGTGATCGTAACCGTTTGCTCCGACGAATTTCCGACCATCACTTTCGGGAATGCCGTATTGGCGACCGCGAGAACCGGAGTGCGCAGAATCGGGTTACCCTTGAGTGTCAGGGTGAATTTTGCTGGACTGGGCACTCCCGGCGAGTACTCGAAATCAACGGTCTTCGTGACCGAGCCGGCAACCGTCGGCGTGAAGCTCACTTGAATGATGCAATTTGCCGGTGATCCGCAGCCGCTCGAATCGATCGTGAACGGGCTCGTATCGGCCGGATTGAGCGATGGAGTCCAGCTGTTGGTTCCATAGTAGGAGAGGGTCACTGGTTTCGACGGGATTGCATCGCCGATGTAAACGTTTCCGAAGTCGACTGTCGTTGCGCTCGGAATAAGAGTCACGTCGGGCGAGCCTGTTCCGCTGAAACTCGTCGTGATGACCTTATCTTCGAGCTGGTTGTTGTAGGTGAATTGAAGATCCGCGTCGAAAATTCCCTCGGCCAAAGGTTTGAATTTCACCGCGATTGTGCAGGACCCCAGATTCGAGGCGACACCGCCGGAACACCCGTTGCTCGCGATCGTGTACGCGGCGGCTCCCGTCCCGGTTATCGTGACGCTCTTGAAGCTCGCGCCGAAATAGAGCGAGTTATTCTTGATGACGAAATTCAGGTTTTTGGAATTGTTTACGGAAACAGTCCCGAAGTCCGTTGGCGGAGTCTGAAAAGAAAGAGCGGGGGGGTTGCGCGGCGTCACTCTGGCGGAATAGGAGATCGTACCGGAGCCATTTCCGTTTTCGCCCGCGTAGTTGATCGTGAAGGGTTTCGTCACTTGAACATCGGGCGTGTAGCCAATCAGAGAAGCCAGACTCACTTTGAAACTGCAGCTCGCATTCAGTCTTGGTAATTGCTCGGCGCTGCAGGTGCCGCCACCCGGGAAGGTACCGCCAGTAAACGAAAACGGCGCGTCGAGCGTTGCCGGCGAGGAGGAGATTCCACCCGACGGGATTCGAGTTGTGCCGTAAATACTCAAATAGGCGGTCAGATCCGAAGCTGGCTTGCCGATAATCACGTTTCCGAAGTTAACGGAACCATTGCCTTCGACGACCACGGGCGCGGTGCCGTCTCCGCTCAGATTGATCGTGATTGCCGGGCGAACCCTGCCGTCGAAGTAAGTGAGCGTGAGAGTGGACGAGAGACTTGCCGCGGACATCGGTCTGAAGCCAACAGTCAGGTTGCAGGTGGCGTTCGGTGCGAGTGTCGCGCAGGCGGCCGGCGAAGAGTAGGAAAAGTCGACGCCGTTGCTGTTTGCGAATTCGAGTACCCCGTTCAGGGCCGCTTCTCCCGTGTTCCTTAATGTGATCGTTTGATTCGGCCTTGCTTTATAAACAGGGGAACTTCCGAAGCCGACGCTCGTCATCGAAGCCGTGAGCAGGGCAGGATGAACGCCATTGCCCGTAAGGGGGATCGTGAGCGGGGCGATGCTCTGGCCGTTGCTCCTGTAAGAAATGATGATTCGATCAGAGTAGGCGGTCCGTTCGCTCGGATTGAAACTGACGAAGAGTGCACAATTACCGTTGATGATCGCGCCCTGGCCGCTGTGGCAGGTTGTCTTCGCGGGATCGGTGCTGATGGTGAATGCGGCGTTCGCCGGTCCGGTAATGACGATGTTATCGGCGGGAACGCTTCCCGTGAAGCTGACCGGAATTGTGATGGATTTTGGTTCAGCGGGATTAAAAACGACGTTTCCGAAGGACGCGGCGGGCGCGGTGAGCTGAGCCAGTTGCAGTGCGGGTGTTCCTGTCCCGAGGAGGGCTGCCGTGATTTTCAGACTTTCGGCGCCGTTGAAATAGTTCAGCGCGAAACTGCCCGTCATTGGTCCCGCGGAGGTTGCCTTGAAGTTCACCTTCACGAGGCAGTCCTGGTTGATGATTTCGGGACAGGTGCTTTGGGCGCGATCGATTGTGAATTGCGCGTTCGTCGGGTTCGAAATCGTCACGCCTTTCGCGGGCTGAATCGTGATTCCCCGGCTCGTGAGCCGAGTCCCATTATAAAGGACCCTGATGGAACGGCTGACGGTGTAGCCGACTGTGTCGTTTTCAAGGTCCAGAGTGTCCGTTTCGAATTTCAGAAAAGCCAGATTCGTCGCCGTCGCGCTGATCGGGAGAATGGATTGAAGGATTGCGCCTTTCCCGTCGTCATAAGTGACAAGAAGCCGCGTATTCAAAGATCCCGTCGTTGCGGGTGCAAAGAATATGTCGATCGGGCAGGGGCTTTCGCCGCGCCCGGGAAGCTCATTTTCACATTTTTTTTGTATGCTGAAATGTTCCGTCGAAGCTGGCGGGTCGAGAGCCAGGTGAATCAATGTTACCGGCACGTCTCCGCGGTTTCGAAGGTGGACGGTGTATTTCGAGGTCGTTCCATACGGCTGTTTTCCGGCGTCGAACTGTTCAATTACTTTGAATTGAGAAGAGGTTTGGGTCCCGAATTCAAGTTCCCCCAAGGTGACGAACGAGGAGCGCTGCTTAACGCAGCCGCTTATGGGCAACGTCGTTGCGGTCACGAGAGCAAAGCTGATGAGAATTGAAGATAGCCTTTGCAAGTCTCCCCCGGTCGATAAGTCCCCAAAACTTAACACTCTATATATAATTCTATCTTACCGGAGGTATTTACTCAAGAATCAAAAAAGTGTGCAATTTCAATGAAATTGGCGACCGCCGATCGTGTTGTCCCACCCAGTGACTTCAGGGCCTGTGACTTCAGGGAATGATGTCGCCCCGGATATCCAAGCCCGCTCCCATATTCAACGTTCCCCACTCAGAAAAACGCGCGAGTCGCAAAAACATTTCGGGGGAAGGGCGAGAATTTTTACGTTGTGTTAGGGTCGCGTGATGACCACATCGCAGCCGGATCCCTCGAGATTGGAAATTTCGTTTCAGCTAGGCAAACAGGAGTTCTGCCGGGCCCACCGGTTTCATCTCCGCCGTACGCTTCTGAACGTAAAGAACGTCATCGCGCTTACGATGGCCGTGGGCATCGCTTCGCTCCAGGCTCAGGTGCTCGGTCCGATGGGCTGGGTTGGCCGGCTTTTCAATTATGTTTGGGTCGTTCTCCTGGCGCTCATGGTATTCGCGTTCTATCGACTTCCGGTGCAACTCTACAGACGCAAGCCGGAATTACTGGAACGCCATGAGATGATCCTTTCGCGCGAGGGCGTTCACATCAAAACGGAGAACTCGGAACAGAGACTGACCTGGGAGCTCTTGTCGCGCACGGCCGAAAATCGCGAATTTTTTCTGTTCTATTTTGACGCAACTCTCCCGACGGTCATTCCAAAACGCGCGTTTCAGGGGAGCGCCTCCGGCATCGAGGAGTTTCGCCGTTATATCGGAGAACGTCTGTTCAGTTCCTGAACCTGGAATTTGAGTTGCAGGTACACCTGACGAGAGGTGTTCCTATGAAACGAAATCAGGCGCTCGGATGGCTCGCGGGCTCGGGTGTTGGGGCTGCTTTTATGTACTACCTGGATCCGAACCAGGGGCGCAGGCGGAGGGCCATGGCCCGAGATCGTATGAGTCACCTCGCGCGTGTAGCTCCGAAACAGGCGGCCCGGAGCGCGCGTGACCTTTCGCATAGAACCAAAGGAGTTCTCGCTTCGGCGAAGTCGGCCGCCATCAAACGTAAGCCCGTTTCGGATGACATTCTTGAGGAGCGAATCCGGTCCCAGCTCGGAAGAGCGGTTTCACATCCGACTTCCGTCGAGGTTCTGGTTCATGACGGCGAGGTCACTTTGAAAGGACTGGTTCTCGCGCACGAAGCTCGCGAACTACTGAGGCGCGTGAAGCATGTTCAAGGAGTCCGTCACCTTCATGATGAACTCGAACTCCACCAGGCGGCCGAACATATCCCCGCGTTGCAAGGTGGAAAAAAACGGGGAGGCGCGCGGCTCGATGTTCTGCAAAAAAATTGGGCGCCCGCTACCCGTTTCATCATGGGAACGCTTGGGACGGCTCTCGGTGTTTTCGGATTTTCCCGGAAAAGTCCCGTGGGCTACGCGGTTGGAACTTCTGGGCTCCTTGCACTGCTAAGAGCGGCAAAGAACGTCGAAACGAGACGGATCCTCGGTCTTGGTCAGCGGCGGGCCATTTTGTATCGAAAGTCCTTTGACATTAATGTTCCACCGCCGGTCGCCTTCGCGTTTTGGGCGGACTTCACGAATTTTCCATCGTTTTTGAGCGAGGTGAAGGAAGTGCGCAGGACTGACGACGGCAATTGGCATTGGACAATCGCGGGTCCCCTCGGAACGGCGGTGAGTTGGAACGCGAAAGTCACGCGGATGGTGCCCGATCAGCTGATCGCCTGGCGCGCGCTTCCGGGCGAGCTGATCCGGCATGCGGGGCGGGTCAGATTCACGCAAAATCGCCAGGGTGGAACACGAATCCAGCTTGATTTCACTTATCATCTTCCAGTCGGAATGCTGGGGAACCGTGTCGCCCGGATTTTTGGCAGTGATCCGAAAAAGCGGATCGATGAATCCTTGACCGAAATGAAGCGTATTCTTGAAGGAAATGGTACGGCACAAAGAGCGGCCGTGTGACCGCGCGCTTCAGGGTTGCCTCGTGAATATTTCAGCATATCATTAGAAAACATGAACACCGACCAACTGAACGGGCTCATGAAAGCCGCTTTGGGAACAGATTCAGCCGCGCTGGCTGCCAAAAAAGCCGCGCAGGAACTCCTCCGTCTCGATGACACGAACTGGTCTTATTATTTTTCGCTTTATCAGCGTCATGCGGCGGGCAGCTCGGTCGAGGCGGTACCGATCGAGATTTATGAAAGCGGCCGTGACACAGAAGGAAAGGCGATCGCTTATCCGATTTCACTCGCGCCCGCCGAAATGCTCGAACATCTTCGGATGGTTCACTACGCCGACCTTGAGAAGCGATCCGACGAATACGCGTCCTATTCCAGAAAAGCGGCCCTATGGATCAAGAAGATGCAGGCGGGCAGCGGCTCCTCGCTGACGCGAACGAGCTACCTGGCCGCCCGTTCGGGAATTCCTGAAGCCCAGGTAAAGATCGGGTCCAAAGGTACCGACCTTTTCGTGGATCTTCCGGGAGGAGAGAGCATCGCGATAGCGGAGGCTCAGATCCTCCAATCGATTCTGGATCAGAAACGCGGCACTTTCGGCAGGATCATCTTTCACGACATTTTGAGCACCGAGACCCGCGATTCGATTCACGGCCTCTGGCGTCATCTTTCTCTCATCGACCGCACGAAAAGTTACGACGAGCTCGTTCGAACCACGACAGGGCTCGCGCGATTCCACGAAACAATGCAGGCTTTCGTCCCGACGCTCGACGAGGCGGGAAAAATCACCTTTGACCGCGTCGCGCCCGGCGGGCACGCGCTGTTCGCGGTCGAGGCGCTCAGGGCGGCGTACAAACCGCAACTGAGGCCGGAGGTGCCGGAGGTGGATGGCTCCACGCCGCTGATCTCGGCCATCAGCAACGGCGAGGACATCAGCGGCACGCCCGACCATCTGATGGTAGGTTGGATGATCCGGGAGCAGGTTCCGATCGCCCTCGTCAGCACCGAAAAAACCGCGGTCGATTTGAAAGCGGGCCTCGTCTCTCTTCTACGGTCTCCGGGCGGCGACGTTTCGATGGCCGTCACGGAAACCGTGCAGGCCGAAGCTGCCGGACAAGGCGCGCTTTTCCGGCAGCTCGCCGGCTCGATCAACACGAATCTCGCCCTCTTCAATTATCAGGTGCTCGTTCCTAAAATCGAGAAGCTCGTGGCCGAAATCGGCGAAGACGAGTTCATGAAGATCATCGCGCCGGATCTGATTTTGAATTGGAAAGAGCAGAACGGACGCAAGTATCTTCAGCTTGAAGGCGCGATGGCCTCAACGCTGATGAACCTCGATCGCTACTGGCGAAAAAGGTACCGGCAACCGCTCGTTCATCTGATCGATGTCGACCGGGTCCAACGAACCCGCTTTTTCTCGCCGATCAAATCGGCCTTCGATTTTTTCATGCAGTTTCATTCCGACCGGTTCTCGTTCGACGCGTCCACGATGCGTCTTCGAAACCTGAGGCCGGGAAAACTTCCGACGATTTCACTGAAAGATCCCGCGACGAAGGACAAATATTACCAGGACGTGAAGACGGTACTGGACGTCTTTGAAAATGCCCGGATCGCCGATCTTGATTCACTCTCGATCGAGGGCAAAGTGAAGCTGAAGGGCGCGGTTCTGCGAGGGGTGGTCGAACTCAAGGCGGACGGCACGCTCACTCAGAAGCGTTGAACGTCAGGTCAGTCCAAACGGGGCTGCGGCCCGGGAACGATGCCCACCAGATCAGGGTCGATGCCCTGCTCAAGGCTTGCGGCCCGGTCGACGCGACTCTCTTTTCTTATGGCCCGCTCGAACTCCTTTTCCTGTTGCCGTTCTTTTTGCGCGCGCTCGCGATTTCGCTTTTCCTGGGTTGCACGATTCGGTTTTCCCATTCTGTTCCTCCGATTTCAGCAGGCTGCCCTTGTTCTCGCCTGGTGCGTGGAAACGATTGTTCCTCCTTTTTTCAGGAGGTGCGTGATGTCCCGCCATTGTGACCGGTCCTCGGGCGTCACGAAGGAGACCGCGCAGCCCTCGCTCCCGGCGCGTCCGGTCCGGCCGATCCGATGAATGTAATCCTCCGCGACTTGCGGCAAATCATAGTTAATGACGTGCTGGATATTCACCACGTCGATGCCTCGGGCGGCGATGTCGGTCGCTACGAGAATCCGTACTTTGCCGACGCGAAAGGCCGAAAGAGCGGCATTGCGCTGTCCCTGTGTGCGGCCGCCGTGAATGCGATTGACATCGAGGCCATACGAGCTGAGGTACTTGGCAACACGATCGGTGCGGCTCTTGGTCCGCACG
>DATDSK010000052.1:0-2975 GCA_035291325.1 Bdellovibrionota bacterium
GCGGGATATGCGTTTATCTGTCATGGTCGGAGTAATCCGAAAGCGATCAAGAACGCGCTGTTGCGAGCCCAGACAGCGCTTCGTGGGCAACTGATCGAACGTCTCGAAGCGGCTCTGGAACACGCAACCTGATAGAGGAGATCTGAACGGTTATGACCCAGAACAACCATCCGAGCCCATTTGCCTCAAGGATCACGGGAACCGGCTCGGCGTTTCCGAAACGGATTGTTACCAACGATGAGCTTTCGAAAACCCTCGACACGAGCGACGAGTGGATTCGCGAACGCACTGGCATTCGGGAACGCCGGATCAGCAAGGTCGGCGATCCCGCCGAGCAAAACTCCTCCCTCGCGCTCATCGCCGCGCGCAACGCTCTCGAAATGGCCGGAAAAACGCCGAACGACATTGATCAGATTATTTACGCGACCGTGAGCCCCGATACCCTCGTCCCGCCGACTTCCTGCTGGCTTCAATACAAGCTGGGCGCAAATCGGTCCTCGGCTCTCGACGTCAACGCCGCCTGCTCCGGTTTCCTCAATTGCCTCGCGACCGCCGACCAGTATATCCGCTCCGGACAGATCAAGACCTCTCTCGTCGTTGGAGCCGAGGTACTCAGCGCGATCACGAATTGGGAGGACCGCTCAACCGCGATTCTGTTCGGTGACGCCGCGGGCGCGGTCATCGTCGAAAGAACGGAACGTGACAATCCACGCCGCATTCTTTCCAGCCATCTGGGCGCTGATGGGAATCTCTGGGAACTGTTCCAGCTCCCGGCCGGCGGATCCAATATGGAAGTCACGCCGGAACGCCACGCCCAGAAGCTCGACAAAATGCAAATGAAGGGCAAGGAGATTTTCAAGATCGCCGTAAAAACCCTGGCCGATTACGCGAACACCGCGCTTCAGGTTAACGGAATGAAAATCGAGGATGTCGACTGGTTCATTCCGCATCAGGCGAACCTGAGAATTATCGAGGCCGTCGCGAAACGGCTCGATTTCCCGATGGAGAGGGTTCTCATCAATCTCGACCGCTACGGCAATACTTCTTCGGCCTCCGTTCCCACGATGATGGATGAAGCCGTGCGTGACGGCCGGATCAAACCCGGCCAGGTTCTTCTTCTCGATGTTTTTGGCGCAGGACTCACCTTCGCCTCCGTCCTAATGAGGTATTGATATGAAAATTGCGGTATTTCCCGGACAGGGTGCCCAGCATGTGGGCATGGGCAAAGAACTCTGTGACAATTTCAGAATCGCTCGCGAGATTTTCGAGGAGGCTTCGGACTCCACGCACCTCAATCTCAAAAAAATCTGTTTCGAGGGCCCCGAAAGCGATCTCACGCTCACCGAATACACGCAACCATCGCTGCTCACGTGCTCCGTCGCGGCCTATCGCGTGGCGCATGCGGAGACCGGCTTCACGCCCTCCGCGGTGGCAGGCCACTCGCTCGGTGAATACTCGGCCCTTGTAGCGATCGGCGCTCTCCCCCTGAGTTCTACGGCAAAATGGGTGCGCGAACGCGGCAAGGCGATGCAGCTCGCCGTTCCGAGCGGACAGGGCACCATGGCCGCGATTATGGGACTCAACGATGATACGATCACGAAGCTCTGCTCGAACGCGACTTCTAACGCGCAGGAGCAACGTCGCAAAGGTGCCTTCCCGGACCTGACCGTAGACCCGATCGCGGAACCCGCGAACTTCAATGCTCCGGGCCAAGTCGTGATTGCCGGCTCGACGGATGCTGTTCAGGAAGCGATTGCCCTGGTGAAGTCCGGCGGCGATTTCGGCGGAGGCAAAGCAGTGCCCTTGCAGGTGAGCGCTCCCTTTCACTGTCGCCTGATGGCACCGGCGCGAGCCCGAATGGCGGAATTGTTTTCGAACGCTTCCAAAGCCGAGCATCCGAAGCTGTCGAACATCCCCTATGTTCCGAATCGTACTGCCCGTCCCACGAACGAAAGCGGACTCGTATTCGAACTTCTGGTGGAACAGGTCAATAGCCCCGTTTTGTGGAGACAATCCATCACGGCTCTCCTGGAACTTCCGTTGACGTCGGGAACTCCCGAGTACACCGCGATCGAATTCGGGCCTGGCAAGGTCCTGACGGGACTGATCAAAAGGATTGCGCAGCCTCTTGGAAAAACGTGCCGCCTCCAGAACGTTCCTGATCTCGCCGGAATCAAAGCGCTTGCCGCGCTCACCGAAGCCGATTCGCGCGGCACTGGTAATAAGGAGACTTCGACATGAATGCAGCTGCAAAATCTTTTGCTTTGGTCACCGGGGCCTCGCGGGGAATCGGCGCCGCGATTGCGAAGCGCCTCGCCAAAGACGGGCACCACGTATTCGTCAATTACGCTTCAAACGAGGCGAAAGCCGCGGAAATCCGCGATGCGATCGTGAGTACCGGAGGTTCGGCCGAACTTTGCCATTTTGACGTTTCCAATTCCGCGCAAGTCGATGAAAAGCTCGATTGGATTCATAAGTCTTTCGGCCCGCTCTCGGTTCTGGTCAATAATGCCGGAATTAACATCGATTCCCTGCTCCTCCGGTTGAAAGACGACGATCTCCGCAGGACGCTCGCGGTCGATCTTGAAGGCGCTATTTACTGCACCCGTGCCGCGGCAAAACAGATGATGCGCGCCCGGCAGGGAAGCATTATTCAGATCTCGTCCGTGATCGGTGAATCCGGCAATGCGGGCCAGAGCGGCTACGCCGCCGCCAAAGCCGGACTGATTGGATTCAGCAAAAGTATTGCAAAGGAATTGGGAAGCAGACAGGTTCGCGTCAATGTCGTTACTCCGGGTTTCATTGAGACCGATATGACAGGGGCCTTGACTGATTCCCAAAAAGAGGCGATTCTGCAGACCATCCCGCTCGGATACCTTGGAGCCGCTGATGATGTTTCATCTCTGGTGGCTTTTTTGGCTTCGGGGGCCAGCCGCTATATCACGGGCCAGGTCATCGGAGTAAACGGCGGGATG
>DATDSK010000053.1:0-3223 GCA_035291325.1 Bdellovibrionota bacterium
CAAGACAGGCAAAGCAAATCGTTAAATCGTAAATTCCTTATACAACAGTCAAAAAGTTCGACACCTGCGCCCTCGTCCCTGATCAAGCCACCCAAACCAGACTCCTCTGCGCCGAATTGGCTGGCGGCCTTTGGCTTGCAGTTTATCACTTATTCCATACGAAGCTGAGAGCGGGGGCCACTCGGCACGGTTCTATTGGTGGGGGTTATTCTCATGTCCTATCCGTCGGAACGCTTTTTCGCGTGCGTCGTGATTGTCATGATCGCGACCTGCGTTTCGGGATGCCAGAGAAAATCCACGATCACCTCAAACGTCCGGGACGCTGTCACCCATGTTCCCGGCCATCTCATCGCGGGCTCATTTGACTATCGGGTTGCCCCGGTCCTGTACACGAACGTTCCGGACGAGGTGGTCAGAAAAGTGGCAAGCCTGCAAGCGCAGTTCAGGAAAGGCTATTCCAAAGCGGCCCGCCTCGAGAGTTCCGGCAGTGAAGCGGGTAGGCTCGCGCTGGACGCTGAATCAGCCCGCGGAATGCAGGAAGCCGTTCGCTTTGCCGCTCCTTTTCTGAACGTGGCGGTTCAGTTTCGCTTCGCGGATGAGAGCGCTGACTCAGCCGTGAATCCCGAGTCCCCCGAGTCCTTTGATTATGTCGAAGTCGAGCAAATCAACTCCGCCGGAATCATCGCCTCAGCCCTCTCGGAAATCGCGGCTTCCGCGGCCCTGCCCATGGATCCCTGGTACCACCGGCAATACGGCCTGCCGATGATTCAGGCCGATCTTGCCTACGAACGGGCGAAGGGCACTCCCGGACTGGGCGTCAAGATCGCGCACCTCGACACGGGCGTCGCGTACCGCAACTTTTACGAAAATGGAAAAACCTTCGTGCAATCACCTGACCTCAGATCCGGAAACGTGATCGGCGAATTTGATTACATCGACAACGATCTCTACCCCCTCGATCTGAACGGGCACGGAACTCACACCGCCTCGATCATCGCCGAAGATACCGGGAACGGAATCGGCGGAGCGGGAACAGCTCCCGGCGCGAAGGTCGGTGTTTACCGCGTCCTGAATGCGAACTCGAACGGCAGCGACAGCGGGTTCGCCGCAGCGGTCCGGAATGCCGCCGACAAGGGCTATCAGATCATCAGTGTCAGTCTCGGCGGCGGGGAATCGATGACCAAGCGGAATGCCGTCGAATACGCACTCGCCAAAGGCGCGATCATCACGGCTGCGGCCGGGAACGACGGCACAAGCAACAAGTTCTATCCCGCGGCCTACCCTGGCGTCATCAGCGTGGTCGCGATCGACGCGAACAAGGCGAAGGCATCCTATTCCAACTATGGCTCGTGGGTGACAATCTCAGCACCGGGAGTGGGGATCAGGCAAATGGGATTTTTGCCCGAATCCGGGTGCTACTACGAAACGAGCTGCTTCGGCGAACTCAGGATGGATGGCACATCGATGGCGCAACCCTTTGTTGCCGCCGGCGTGGCAATCTGGCTGAGCGAGGCCAGAAAAGCCGGGATCACGCTCACGCGCGAGCAGATTTTCAATCTCATCGCCTCCTCGTCCGAAAACCTCGGAGTCGCCGGCCGGGACGACTATTTCGGACACGGTCTTCTGCAGATCCAGCGCGGGACCAACCTGATCGTTGCACCACCCTCCCAATCGCCAAGCGTTTCATTCAGCTCACCGCGATCGGGAGCGGAATTGGCGGGAATAGTTACGTTGACCGCGACCGCGAACGATGATCGCGGTGTCGCCGCTCTCGAGTTCCGGATCGACGGAGAACGCATTATCCGTTTGACCGACGGCTCGAGATCCGTGTTTTGGGATTCCGCAAGCGTGAGCGACGGGAACCATATTCTTTCAACCCGCGCGATCGACACCGACGGCCTGGTCGCGATTTCCCAGCTCACCATTTCGACACGAAACGGAAAACTCACGATTCCCGAAAACAGCACGCCCACCGCCAACGCGGGCCCAAGCAGAAGCGTCGCCGCGGGAGACATTGTTTCTTTCGACGGTTCCGATTCATATGACATTGGCGGGCAGATCGTCTCTTATGAGTGGGATTTTTCAGACGGAACCCCTCACGCCTTTGGGCCGAAAGTTTCTCACACTTACAAGTCACCCGGCACTTATCCCGCCGTTCTCAGGATCACCGACAACTCAGGCGCGACCGGCGCTGCCGTAGCCCAAATCACGGTGTCATCGAAGTTCCATGTTCAGGCTGTCTCGCTCACCGTCGAGAAGATCGCCCCGAGCGTTTGCCGGGCGCAAGCCACGGTTTCGATCGCGGACGGCGCCCTGGATCCCGTCCCCGGAGTTGGAGTGACCGTGAACTTCACCGGGAGCCTGAGCTCTTCAGGCGCGACCGCATACACGGATGCCAACGGTCGGGCCGCCCTGATGGCCGCGGGAATCTGCAGCCCAGGTTCGATCACGGCGACGGTCACCCGCCTCTCCGCGAGCGGCTGGGTCTATGATGCGAGCGCGGACAGAACGCTATCCGGCACTGCAAACACGCCGTGAGCTCTCGTATATGCAGATGCATCCGCACGCGTTGTGGGAGGGACTCCGGCAGAATAGTTGAAGAATTCGTGACGCTGCGGACTAAATCGTTCGAACTCGGCGCGCGGGTGGGAATTGCTTGTGCAGCCCGGAATAATGAAGATCTCGTCGCGGGTTGGGGATGAAACCGGCGTGTCGTGGTGAAATTCGCGTGTCGGGCATCGCACACGAAGACTGCTGGCAATTGAGAGAGTGCGGTTGGGGTGGTGAGCTGCGTTTTGAGGAGAAATTCGCGAGAAAGAGAGTTTTGAAAAGAGGGGGGCGAAAACTGGCCGCGCCAAAAGTGTGAATCAATTCGGACGATTTTTTTTGCGAAGATTATTCTTGACGACATTTCGGCTGTTCACCGAAGTTGCTATCGGATCTCTTCCATATCGGCCCTGAAATCAGCGCTGTTTCTTTCGTTTGAAATGTTTACAGCTCCTCGTCCGCAGTTTCATCGCCCTCAAAACTCCGATGAAACACCTCAAATCCCTTTCTGATTCGGATCTACTCAGTCAAACCCAATCGCTTGTCACGCGCGAACGTGAATTGACCACCGAGCTTCTGTGGCACCTCCGTGAAGTGGAGGTGAGGCGTCTTTATGCAGGACAAGGGTACAGCTCCCTTTTTGATTATGTCAGGCGGGGGCTTGGCTATTGCGAGG
>DATDSK010000054.1:0-5062 GCA_035291325.1 Bdellovibrionota bacterium
TTCCAGACGGTAATGTTCGGTGCTTTGTCCCAGGACCATCCGGCAGAGGGCCGCGGACTGTTCCAATCTTTGGAGATGCTCCTCCAGCAAAAAGAACTTTCCGTTATAAGTTCGAGTGACTTCATAGAGGCTGTCGCCGTAGAGATATCCCCGGTCGAACACCGAAATTTTCGCGTGTTCCGCCGAATGATCGCAGTTCAAAATCCGTCCATTCACGTTTATGATCGCGTTCTGCATAGCTAAAAGCAGTTATAGTTGGTAGGGATAGGACTGTCATGTCAAACTCTCTTCGCGTGAGAAATTTTCGTGTGGCATTCGCGATCGGTGTTCTTCTCATGGCTTGCGCCTCGGTCCCCGCCTTCCATCCATCCGTTCCCTTGGAGAACGCAACGAGCCTTCCCGAAGCCCTGGTGCTCTGCAATGAGTACCGTGCGTCCATTCCCGCAAAACGCCCCGTTTCGATGCTTCCTTACGTGAAGTGCGTCGATCGTGTTGCCGAGCTCTTCCCGACCCGCTTGAGTCGCGGCTTTCTCGTCTTCAAGGAAGAGTTACATTTCCAATACGATCTTCTCAAGGAAGCCGATTGGACACCTCAAAAAGGGGTTGATCTCGAAACGGCCATTCACGCGATTTTTCGCGCGCTTTGGCGAAACGAACCGAGGATGAATTCCTATACCGCCGCCGAGCGGCAATTCGTGCTGCAGCTCTTTTCCAAAACCGCCGACGCGTTGAACGCCGCGCAATGGAATGTTTCGCAAGCAGCCGCCCTGGACCCGCAACTCGAGACTCTCCGTGCCGGATTTGCCGCGCTTTCCGAGCCGCCGCATGAAAAGAACCGGGCGGCAGAGCTCTCAGCCCGGAATTCAGGTCGGGCAGCACGGCTTTGTGAACAGATTCTGCACTTAAGGACCGAAATCGGATATTTGGGTTCGCTTTGGCGAGATCTATTGGACATGACCGACCTGGCCCCGGGAAACGAAACCAGTCTTCAAACACGGGAACGTTACGAAAGCCGTCTGCGGCTCGCTGGCTCGGAACTCGAGAATCTTCGGGCGCGCGTGCGGGAGGCGGAATCAAGTTTCGGTTTCAAGATCAGGCAGTGCCGGTCCTTTGAACAGAACTCGAAACGCAGCTTTGGAGGACCTCATGCTGGATGAAGTGGGATCACTTCTGCCGGGACTCAGTTCTGGAAAAAAGCCTCGCGTCTTATCGATCGGATTTGACGAAGACTCAATGGACGAGCTCGAACGTCTTTTGACGACTCTCGATGTCGAAACCGTGGGCAGAATCCACGCGGTTTCCCGAAAGATCAGTCCCGCGACTTTCATCGGCAAAGGGAAAATAGAAGAAGCGAAACTTGAGCTCGAGAAGTTGAACGGGGACGCCGTCATCCTGGACGTGGAACTTTCGCCGAATCAGCTCCGGAATCTCGAGCAACAATTCAAAAAGCCGATTCTCGACCGTCCTGGAGTGATTATCGAGATTTTTTCGCAGCATGCGCGAACGCGCGAAGCAAAGACACAGGTCGCGTTGGCGAGACTGCAATACCTTCTGCCGCGGTTGACCCATTTCTGGACGCATTTCGAACGGCAGCGCGGTGGTTCGCCCTCAAGCCGCGGCATGGGTGAAAAGCAGATCGAGGTCGACCGCCGGATGGTTAAAAAACAGATGGCCGTTCTTCACGGTCGGCTGGCGGCGATCGAGCGGGAGAGAAAAGTTCAGCGTGCGGGGCGCCGCGATGTTCTAAAAGTCGCGCTGGTCGGATACACCAATGCCGGGAAATCAACACTTCTGAATGCACTTACGCACAGCCAGGTTCGGGCGGAGGACAAACTTTTCGCGACGCTGGATGCGAGCGTGCGTTCCCTGGACCCGAATAGCCATCCCCCGATCGTTGCCATCGATACGGTCGGATTCATCAGTCGTTTGCCGCCTGCTCTGGTCGCTTCGTTCCGTTCGACTCTCGAAGAACTCGAGGAAGCCGATCTGCTCGTTCATGTCGTGGACGCGAGTTCATCGCAGGCTCGCGAGCAGCTCGAGGCGACGGAGCTGGTTCTTCGCGATCTAAAAGTCGACACGACTCCGAGGATCATCGTGTTGAATAAAGCCGATCGGCTGGGCGAAGGCCCGGGGGCGAAGAACCGGGCGAAGCTCGTCTCGCCCGGGGCGATGCTGATTTCGGCGCTGGATGCTCAGGACGTGGTTCGCCTGCGGGACATGATTCTTGATCATTTCAAGAAGGGACTTGAGGTCTGGGAAGTTCTTGTTCCGTATTCGGAAAGCAAGCTGGAATCCCAGATTTATGCGCACGGGAGTGTCGAAATCAATCGGCACCTCGAAAAGGGAACCTTCTATCGCCTGCGAATCGAGCAGGGGTGGGCGCGCAAACTCGGGTTGGAGAAATACCGGCTATGAACTCGTGCCGTTTCACGATGGCGCTTCTGTGGGCTGTTTTTTGGTGTGTTCTGCCTGCCACGATGGAGGCTGGGGAGCCGCTCAATACGTCACCGGGCTTAATGGCGTTTGAGGGGCCCGTCCGCAATTCCAGAATCGGTGCAGCGCCGCTCGAAATTCCGCTGCATTATAGTTATCAGGCTTCGAAGGACCCGCTCACGACGGAGATGATGTGGAGTGTCGATCCAGAGCAGATCAACCCGCACCGTCAGCGGTGGGGGCTGAGCAGGAAAATCGAACTCGAAGGACTTCGCGCAATTCGTCTCCCGAACGGGCGTTTCGGGGTCAAAGCGAACGGAATCCGCGCGAACGCGCGCTCTTATATGCGGGCGCAAGGGCCCTGGTATCAGCGGCTTTCGGATTTCCCGTGCGAAAAGGTTCGACCTCATGATGCGCAAGGCGCGGATTGGTTTGCAACCCCGGAGGGCGCGCGTGTCGCGGTCACCGAGGCGGCCCGGATCTGGGAAGAGTTGCTCCGGGATAGGCGGCTGAAACTGGCTTATATGTTCGAGCGCGTTTCGGGGACTACTCCCGAAATCGCGCTGGTCGTCGCGCAAACCGTATTCAACAACTGGACGCGCGAGCTGTCCCAGGATTGGAGGACCAAAGGCCGCGAAAACGTCGATCGGCTCGAATGGCAGTACTATTGGGATTTGGCCCAGACTGAGAAAACATGCAAGTGGCCCCGCGCGACGGTGTTCCCGGTTGCCTGGGAGAGAATGATGGAGCCTCTTCCGCCGGCATCAACAAAGCAAATTTTGCTCGCGCGCGCTCCCGCACGCCGATGGGACGCTTTGTTTTCCGTGCGGTTGAACGTGCTGGTTGGCGGCAAAAAATTGAACGGACAGTTTCTGATCGATTCCGGCGCGCGTAAGAGCGTGATCTCGCCGACTTGGCTTGAGAACCAGGGCGTTTTGCCCGGTCTCGTCGAGGTGACCGGCGTTCCTCCTCAGCATGTCACCTGGGGCGGGCAGTGGAGCACGGAACGCGGTTTGGCGCGGCTTGCGATGATCACCGATGCTGACATGAGTGGTTACCCGGTCCCGATCAAGGAATTCCTGCTTTATGACGTGGACTTTTTCGGTCCGCCGGAAACGGTCGGTTCGTGTTGCGACGGGATTCTCGGGATTGATTTTCTTCAGCGCGCGACGATAGAGTTTCGATCCGTCCCCCCGGCTGAGCTGATGGTCTGGCGTTCCGAGAAGTTTTTGCCTGAAAAGACCGGATTTCAATGGGTCGAAAGCGCCATTATGTCCCGGTCGGAAGTCGTCAGCTCCTCCTGCACCGTGCATTCCGAAACGCAGGAGTTCAAGGGCCTGCGTTGGGATACGGGGAGCGACACTTTTCTTGACCTCCATCTTCCCTGGCAAAAGGCAGCGAAAACCGGGAAAAACTGGGGTCTTGTGTGCAATTCGGAGCGGCTCGGAAAGGATATTCCGGTATCCTTTCCCAAACCCGAGACAGAGCGGGAATTCGAAACAGATCGCGGGCCCCTCTCGCAGAAATTTCCAGCCGCCGATGTCGGCATGGGGTTCCTGGGACGGGGATCATTCGTTCTGGATCTTCCCCATGGCCGTGTCTGGCTGGCCAAGCAGTCGCTTGACGTTCCCGTTCGCATGAATCGATCGGGACTTGAAGTTCAATACATTTTCAGAGAAGGCGAGCGCGTCCTCATCGTAGAGAAGCTCGAAAAGAGAACCCCCGCCGATGCGTTGTTCGAAGCTGGATTGCGTCCGGGAATGATTCTGACCCAAGTTGATTCAAAGCCCGCCGAGGACATGGATCTCTGGGAAGTCGAGCAGAGACTTGCGGGAGTCTACGGTGAGATGGTTACGGTCCAATGGAATTCGAAAAAGGGGACCTCGAAAATCGTGCCGCTCAGGCTTGATTTTTGATGACGGGCCGAGCGGGTCAGTTTACGGCGTAAAGACCCGCTCAAGTCGCCAGGCGTGATTTTCACGGCAGGCTACCGCAACGAGCCGGTTGTGGCAGTAAACGGCAAGGTGGTCAGAATGCATTTCGTCGGGAGCTGCCTGCGCCCTTTTCAGTATGTTGAAAAGAGCGTTCTGACGTCCTTTGAAAAGATCCTGTGCTTCTTCCTCCGTGGCGGTTGCGCTTGGGTAACCTTCGAGCAGGCGGTCAAACGGCATCCAGCACGGCAATTCATTCCAGGGTTCTTGGGGTTCCAGGATCTGGCTCAGGAGCAACGCATTTTGAAGTCTGAAGTGACCTGATCCCGTCCGGCAAAGTGACTCGAGGAGGGCGACGGAGCCCATCATTTTCGCGAAATCCTGGGCAAGGCTCCTGACGTATGTTCCGGACCCGCAGCGGAGCCGGAAGGCGGCGCGAGGCTTTTCATAGCTCAGTATCTCGAATTCATGAAGCTGGCAGAGCTTCGGTTCGCGTTCGATTTCGATTCCGGCGCGCGCGAGTTCGTAAAGGGGCTTTCCATCCTTTTTTTTTGCCGAATGCATCGGTGGAACTTGCAGGTAAGGTTGGAGCGTCAGCTTGTGCGCGAGCGCCTGCAGCTCTTCGAGAGATTCGGGAATAACCTCGGAGGTCTCCGAAATCGGAGCGGTCGGGTCTCCCGGGACCGTTGTTTCTCCGA
>DATDSK010000055.1:0-3126 GCA_035291325.1 Bdellovibrionota bacterium
GGTGCAACGTTCTCAGAATGTTCTCGGGAATTATGTCGAGGAACCGTCGCTATCGAATGCCGCGAAGAAGGGGTTAGCGGCCTCGTTGACGAAGACCGCCGAGCACGCGGCGGAGGGGATGAAGTCGGCTCCGGAATTTACGCGGCTCGCGGGGTTTCAGCCAATCCGGGTGATTTTTCAGTCTGATGCAATTGAAAACTAGAGGAGGCGATATGAAAGAAGGGAATGTCAAACCAGAGAATTCGGACAGTAAGCAGGCGCAAGACGTGGCAGAGGCGGGCGTTAGGCGGAAAATCCGTCAGGAGCCGCAGTCACACCTGTTGAAGATTACTTTGCCAGAGGAGGTGTCGAATCGAGTATCTGATGCCCTGAAAACATTGAAGGAGCGCGGCCAGGAGTGCAAGCCGGACGAGCTGTTAGCGCCGATTCTAATGACGATCACCCAGGAAAGACTCGACAAGCTCATCTTGCAGCATACCCCAGACGAGTACTACCTCGAAAAAGCACGAGAGCTTCCGGAACTGAACGCTATTTTCATCAAGCAAGCAAAACGGGCGATCCTGAACAAAGGGGTTCGGCGTAGGCAGCGTAAATCGAAAATGCAACTCAATCCGGTGGTTGAGGCGGTTGCTGGCGTAACCAAAGTCGGGAGTCTCGTATGACCGCTGGGGCCTGGACCCTCACACAACGGGACGAAAGGCTGCTGCAGTTTCTGGCGTCACAGGGGCAGGCTACTGCTGAGCAGCTAACAAAGCTGTTCTTTCCATCGTTGCAGGCTTTTTATCAGAGAGGCGCGTTGCTTATTCGTGCCGGACTGCTTGAGTCGCACAGCGCGGTCGATTGCGCTGCGGCAACAACAGGGGGTGTTCGCGGACTTGTGTCTGCCCTCAAATTAAAGGGAAATCGCGTTCAGCATCTCAAAATCTATCGTATTGCGAGCCAACTTAGAAAGCGTTTGCCGAATGGGAATAGCGAATTGTGCGATGACCGGTTCGTGAAGCATCAGCTTCTCCTAAGTGAAGTTCGAATGAGAATTGAGCGTTGTTTGCAGGGGCGAGACTTTCAAGTTTTGAATGATCCTGAAATCGATGCCGAGACTCGGACACGGCTGTATGGAGCGTCTCTCGTTCCGGACCTGCTATTTCGCGGCGCTGATCTCAGCATTGCAGTCGAATTAGAGCGGTCGGTGAAGACCGAATCTGATCTGGCACTGAGGTTTTCGCGGTACCGGGATTCCCGGTACAACAAAGTGATCTACTTCTGTGAGTCAGAAGCAATTTACAGAAGAGTCAAGAAGCTGGCCGGATTCTATCGACGAATCGCGGTTGGCTTCATCTGGGGTGAGACGGTGTATTTCGATCGGCAAGAGATGCCACTTGCTGATTTCATTAAAAAGGAGGTCAAATGACTGCAAAAAAGGAAAATGATCCTGAGCAAATGATCGCAGCCGCTGGAGCGGTGGCCGCTTTGGCTCTGTTCCCTGTTGTGTTCCTTGCTACCATTGCGTGGAAGAGCCCCGAATTTGTTGCCAAGAATAAAGGGACATGGCTCAAGATCGGTATCGGGTTAACGGCACTGATGGTGGTGAGCTTCTTTCTCTTTATTGCCGATATGGCGCCGTGGCGAATCGCTTACTTGAATCACGAGTACTTTCTTGGGATCACAGCCGGCTTTCTCGTCAGCTATGCGATGCTGGCCTGGGGTGTTGGTTCAGGCCTGGTCTTTCTCGCCGCTCCATTTGTCCTGCGGCCCAAGAAGAAGGATGGTGATAACGTCATTAGAACGGCGGATTTTAAGGATGCTGCTCAGGAATCATCCGAGGCGACGTTCCGGCTAGCTCAAGACCTTTTTGTTAATTCAAATTCGGTTCCGGTTGCCTTCAATTTGAAGACCGAAGAAGTTGTGATGCTCGATCAGGCGAGAAGGAGGTATCACGTACTCGCGCTCGGTGGTACGGGCATGGGGAAGTCAAATCTAATGATGATTCTTATCCTCCACGCGCTCTATCATGAGCAGCCGTGTATCATTATCGATCCCAAGGGAGACGAGTCGTTCATATCAGAACTTCGAAAGCTTGCTGCACGTGTCTCGCCGTTGTGTCTGCGCCGGTTGAAGATCTTCCGGTTGTCGCGTCCCGACCTGAGCCCAAAGTATAACCCACTACGATACGGAACCGCCTCGCAGATTAAGGACAAGCTTCTGGAAGCATTGAACTGGTCGGAGCAGTATTATCAGAGCATTTCCTCGGAATTCCTTTCGGAGTTCGTATCGGCGGCGGTTCATCTGGGTTTTGAACTCAATCTGTCGCTCGTCCGGCAAGCTTTGGCAGAGGAGACCAAGATGAAAGAGATCATTGGGCGTCTGGAAGAAAAGGGGAACCAAGGCGATGAGAAGGCGCGCACGATGGGGGAGCGTTTGCATTCGTATATTGGCAAAATCAAGAAGTCGGATCTTCTCGGGCTGGCAGCGCAGCTCTCTGTTCTGGATTCACAGGACATTGGCCCGCTGCTGAGCTTCGACCCGGGTCAGGAGGATGAGATCGATTTGCGCGAGGTATACAACCGAAATCTCGTAGCATATTTCCAGCTCGACACGTTGGGCAACGCAGATACTTCGCGGCGCCTCGGGCGAATGATCATTGAAGACGTGAAATCGCTCATTCGGTATATCTACTCGACGACTGAGGAAGGTGCGCGGAAGTTCGTCCCGTTCCTGATCGACGAATTCGGCTCGTTTGCCACGAAGGAATTTATCGAGACACTGAAGCAAGCACGCGGGGCACGGGTAAGTGCACATCTCTTTACTCAGGGATTAGAGGACCTGGATGCCGTGACTCACGAATTTGCGCGTCAGGCTACGTCGAACCCGGCTACCATCGTGGCCCTCCGGTTGAACGATAACAAAACTGTCGAGGAGATTTGCGCGGCTGCGGGAACGACGGACACCTTTGAGCAGTCGTTTCAAGTCGAGCAGGGGATCATGGGAGATGTAGTGTCCCCTCACTTTTTGGACAACTCAGGCCGCTAATTTCCCCGCATACTGCGTCGGCGTGAGGTATCCCAGCGCCTGATGCGGCCTTTCGTTGTGATATCGGTCAATCCATTTCCCGATGACTTCGAATGCGTG
>DATDSK010000056.1:0-6268 GCA_035291325.1 Bdellovibrionota bacterium
TTTCAACCGCCTGTTTTGGATCAGGCGGAACCCTTCGCGCAATCACAAACGAGGTTCTGAGATGAGACGGATTGGAGTGATCTTTGCGATTTTGATTTCGGCGGGCTGTGGCGCGGTCCCAAAACAAGCGGGAACGGAACCATCCGGGGCGCTTCCGGGTCACGAAACCAGCGTTGATATCACCTATGTTCTTGGGCATAACAGGCACCGCTTCTGGGCTCAGTCTGATGCGAGTCGGGCGGAGGCGCGAACCTATTTGGACCGCCAGGTGGTCGAAGAGGCCGGGATCGATCGGGCGAGATACTTGGATTTCCTGGAGAAAGCGAAAAGCTTTGTTCAAAGCCCGAGCCTAAGCCTAAAAAGATCACCGACCAGCAATACGGTGATTTGTCGTACTCCCTACACGGTTACTGTTCGGGTGGCGGGGGATTCCCACGTTGCCACGGGGTGTCGTGGCGTGGACAATGGGGCTCTGGGCCGGTTAGTCCGTGAAGGAGAGTTCCTCTTATATTCCAAAAAATAGCATCCTCTGATATGCCGTAAACATTACAGACAAAGGGGGTTCGGGGTGATGCTGCATAGAACGCTTCCGGGATTTATCGAAGTGATTTGCGGGAGCATGTTCAGCGGGAAAACTGAGGAGCTGTTACGGCGCGTTAAACGGGCGCAAATCGCGAGGCAGAAGGTTCAGGTCTTCAAGCCGGTGATTGATAATCGCTACAGCGTTGATCATGTCCAGAGTCACGATGCCAATCGTGTGGCTTCCAAGCCTGTTGAAAAGGCTCGCGACATTCTTCGTTTCGTTGACGACAATACCCGGGTCGTCGGCATTGACGAAGCTCAGTTCTTCGACGAAGTGGTGGTCGAAGTGGCGCAAAAACTGGCCTATCGAGGCGCTCGCGTCATCGTCGCGGGTTTGGACCTCGATTTCAGGGGACAGCCATTCGGTCCGATGCCGAAGCTTCTCGCCGTGGCCGAAGACGTTACCAAGCTTCAGGCGGTCTGCGTGGTTTGCGGTAATCCGGCTTCGCGCACCCAGAAAATCGCGGGACCCACGGGACCCGATGCCGGGCGCATCGTCGTCGGGGCGAAGGATCTCTATGAAGCCCGGTGCCGTTTCTGTCACGAGCCCGATATTTCTTCCCAGGCGGGGGTCAGTGGACAGAGTCAGGACTGCCCGACATGAGCCCAAAGCTTCCGCATCCGGATCGGCAGTTCAAGCAGGTCTCGTTTCAGCTTTCGGAAAAGGAACATCTTTACGGTCCGAATATTCACATTCTTTCCGACCCCTTCCTTCTTTCTCATCTGGCCCGTTTGTGCGCGGAGGAAACGGTTCAGCCGGTCATTAACGAGCTTGTAACCACTCTTTATGGTTCTCTTCTGGAAGTCGTGGTTAACCGTGAGTTCCCGATGCGGCAGGCGGCAATACGGACACGAATGGCCGCGAGTCACTTTGAAGCCGTGTTTCAGGGCCCGATCATCGATCCCGATACACCCGTCGTTTCAGTCAATCTCGCGCGTGCCGGAACCCTGCCCTCGCACATCTGTTACACGAGTTTGAACTATTTCATGAATCCCAAACAGGTTCGTCAGGATCATATCAGCATCGCGCGAACCACCGATGAAATGGAACAGGTGACCGGAAGCCGCGTTTCGGGACACAAAATCGGCGGTACGGTCGATGATTCCATCGTGCTTTTCCCTGATCCGATGGGGGCGACGGGCGGGACGCTGGTTGAAGCGATCGATATGTACAAAAAACGAGGCAAGGCGCTCAAGTATATCGCGCTTCATTGCATCGTTACGCCCGAATATCTGAGGAAAATTCAGTCCCATCACCCCGACCTTCTGGTGTACGCTATTCGCTTGGATCGTGGTTTGTCTCCTCCGGAAGTTCTGGACACCGTTCCGGGGACGCATTGGGATCGCGAACGTGGTTTAAATCATAAACACTACATTGTCCCCGGAGGCGGGGGCTTTGGGGAGATCATGAACAATGCCTATGTCTGAACATCGAAACAAACAACCGAAGGTTCTTATTCCTGAAGTGAAGCTTCAGGCCCGGCTCGCCGAGCTCGCGCAGGAAATCAGTCATGATTATCGGGACCGTGAGGTGACGGCAATCTGTCTTCTGAAGGGAAGCTTCGTTTTCTTTTCCGATCTCATCCGCCGGCTTGATGTTCCGATGACCTGTGAGTTTCTGGGCGTCTCCAGTTACGGAAATCGCATGGTTTCATCGGGTGAGGTGAAGATCACCTTGGATATCAATGAACCGCTCGAGAACAAGCACGTCCTCATCTTCGATGACATAGTCGATACCGGGCTTACGTTAAGTTACATCATGAACTCGCTTCGGGCGCGAAATCCCGCAACCTTGAAAAGCTGCAGTCTTCTCATGAAGCCCGATTCGCTGAAGGTTGATATCGAGCCGGATTACGTCGGCTTCAAAATCGGCGGTGAATTCGTCGTCGGATATGGAATCGATTTCGCGGGCCAGTTCCGCGGGCTTCCGTACATCGGTTACATCGAGCACGGACATTAATGCCTTTCAAATCCATCCATTCCCGAGCGCCGACACGAATTGACCTGGCAGGGGGAACCGTCGACCTCTGGCCGCTTTATCTTTTCCTGAATGACCCGGTTACCGTGAATGTCGCGATCGACCTGTTCGCGGAAGCCAGAATCGAGCAATTGCCGGCCAGAAACTCAGAGGGCGAGATACTCCTGAAATCAGAGGATCAAAATCTCGAGATGAAGGTTCCTTGGGGAGCGCTGGGAGCGTTTCTCGAGACCGATCACATCCAGGCTCCGCCCGCTCTTGAGCTTCATTTCCGGCTGTTGCGGTACTTCGTCCAGAGACGCGCGGAAGCCGGTCAGAAGAAGCTCAATTTTGATCTCTCTTTGACGACGCGCGCGCGAAGTCCGGCGGGAGCGGGTCTGGGCGGTTCATCCACCTTGAGCGTCGCGATCGTGGGGGCGCTTGCAAGCTGGGCTGGAGAGGGTGCCGAGAGCGCGAATCCGCTTGATCGCGAGAAACTGGTCGAGATCGTTCGTGATATCGAAACGACGGTAATTCACGTTCCAGCCGGCGTTCAGGATTATTACGGTGCCATGTTCGGGGGTTTGCAGAGCCTTCGGTGGAAGCCGGGGTCTCATCAGAGGAGCTGGCTCCCGACGGATATTCTTCCTGAACTCGAGAAACGTCTCATCCTTTTTTACTCAGGACAGTCGCGCAATTCTGGAATCAATAACTGGGCTTTGTTCAAGGCGTTCATCGATAATCAGGGCGACGTCAGGACGAAATTCGACAAGATCACCCGGGCTGCGGAACGGCTCGAGCAGGCGCTCCGCGGCCACGACTGGGAAGCCGCGGGGAGCGCGATCGCCGACGAATGGGCCGTCCGAAGGACCCTTGCGCCCGGGATTACGACGCCTGAAATCGATCGCGCTTTCGAGAAAGCCGAAAAGATCGCTCCCGTCGCCGGAAAAGTCTGCGGCGCCGGCGGGGGAGGATGCTTCTTTGTCTATCTCCCGTCAGCCGATCAGGAAAAACGCGCACGCATTGAAGCGGCATTCGTGACTCAGGGAATTCAGGTCCTGCCATTCCATATCGCGCCTCATGGACTCGACGTCCAGGTGAGCCGTGCGTAACTCGAGTCGCTACCTCGGCCTTGAGCTTGCGGGGGCGAAAAATCAGAAGACCGCGCTCGCGGTGCTTGAATATTATCCGACGGAACAGAAAGTGTTTCTCCTGGACATCTATGACCGGATTGCCATGGAGGAGCGTGAAAGCTCCGATGAAGCCTTGATCGCCTTGATTGAGGAGTTCAAGCCCGGTGTCGGACCCGAGGCCGGCCGGCAAGTCAGTAAAATCGGGGTGAACGTTCCCCTTATGTTGCCTCCCTGCGCCGCTTGCGTCCGCAAAGCGTGTCCGATGCCCGCGAAATGCAGCGTCCCCGCGGTTCGCTGGATGCGTGGCGTGACCAGGAAGGCCGCACGACGGCCCTCGACGAAAAAGACGGTCCGGGAATTCACGCCTTATACCCAGCGCCCGATTGAGCTTCACATGCGTTATGAGGTGATGCCGGGACTGCCGCTGAGTCACCGATTCGAAATTGATGAAGCCCTGGGTGGGAATCGGGCGCCGTTGACGGCGCGAATGAACTTTCTTCTGAGGCATCTTGCCGGGGGCAGCGGCTGGATTGATGCGGGCGACCTTGATCGCGCGGGCGTTATCGAGATCTGGCCGAAGCTTTCGGTCGCGTTGCTCGGAATCGAGCTTGGGATCCCGAAGCGTACGATTTCGCAATACCGGCATCTGGAGCAGGGCGGACACTCTCGCGAGGAGATCCTTGAGGCGCTGGTCGAGAAGCACGGACTGTTCGTCTATGACCGGGATCTCAGAAAGCTGTCGCAGAGCCTCGCTTGTTTTGATGCATTTATTTGCGCTTACACCGCGCTCCTCGCTGATATCGGGAAATGCGTGAAGAGCCCCGCGGGTTTTCCGGTGAAGTCCGGCTGGATCAACTTCCCCGCGAAGTCGAGTGGAGCGCGTGGATGATCAGCTACACCGTTCGAAGGCTTGCTATCTCGGCCCCGGTTCTTCTTCTGCTCGCCGCGCTCACCTTTTTTCTTCTGCGGCTCGCCCCCGGGGGGCCGTTCGATTCCGATCGCGCCTGGCCTCCGGAGATTCAGGCGAATATAGCCGCCAAATATGAATTGGACCGGCCTGTCTACGTTCAGTTCGCCCATTGGATACGCGACGTTGCGCACGGCGATCTTCGCGAGTCCTTCCAGTATCTCGGGCGACCGGTGACGATGATCGTCGCGGAATCCCTTCCGACTTCCATTTATCTGGGCTTTCTCGCGCTCGTTTTTTCAATGGCTGTCGGGATCCCGCTGGGTGCTGTCGCCGCTTCAAAGCAGAATACTTGGATTGATCATACGGCGATGTTCTTCGCCATTTCCGGCATCAGCCTTCCGAGCTATTTGATCGCGAGTTTGTTGATCTTGGTGTTCGCGCTTTGGCTGGGTTGGCTCCCGCCGGCACTATGGGATGAACCCGGTTCCTGGATTCTGCCGGTCGTGACGCTCGGCTGGCGTCCCATGGCGATGTTGGCGCGATTCACGAGAACCTCGATGCTGGAGGTTTTCCGGACGGATTACATTCGGACCGCGTACAGCAAAGGATTGTCGGGAAGGGCTGTCGTCTTCAAACACGCCCTGAAGAATTCCTTGATCCCCGTCGTGACGCTGCTTGGACCGATCGCGGCCAATCTCGTGACGGGATCATTTCTGGTTGAAATGGTTTTTCAGATCCCTGGAATGGGGAAACACTTTGTCCAGGCCGTGATCAACCGCGATTACCCGCTCGTTATGGGAGTGACCCTGGTATACGGTACGATTCTGATTCTTTCTAATCTGATCGTTGACCTGCTTTACGCTTGGATTGACCCGAGGATCCGACTCAATGATTAACGTTCCTGATTCACAGATCAAGGCGTGGAAGCGTTTCAAGAAGAACCGGCTGGCTTTGATCAGCCTTTTCTTTCTCATCGCCATTACCGGGTTCGCGGTCTTCGCGCCGCTCGTGACCCAGTATTCCTATGAGGAACAGAACATCTCCCAGAAGCTCGAATCCCCATCGACCCGGCACTGGATGGGAACCGATACCCTCGGCCGCGACCTTTATAGCCGGATTGTTTATGGCGCCAGGATGTCGCTTGCCGTCGGGATTTTTACCGCATTGTTCGCGCTGGTGCTCGGCACGATCACCGGAGCGGTGGCGGGCTATGTCGGAGGCTGGGTGGATCACCTTCTGATGAGGGTTGTTGATGTTTTTTATATTTTTCCGTCCCTTCTGCTTGCGATTCTTTTGATGCTGCTGTTGGGCAGGGGCGTGACCGGCATTATTCTCGCCCTTGGGATGACGGCTTGGGTGACCCAGGCCCGCCTTGTCCGTGGACAGGTTCTGCAAGCGAAGGAAATGGCTTACGTAGAAGCGGCTCGGGCCTTGGGCGTAAGCGGCTTTTCCATCGTTTTCAAACACATCCTGCCGAATCTTTGGGGACCCATCATTGTTTCACTGACGATGCAGATCCCTTCGAACATCATGTCCGAAAGTTTTCTGTCCTTCATCGGGCTCGGAATACAGCCTCCCTATTCGAGCTGGGGGACGTTGGCGAATGAGGGGTTTCGCGCGATGAGGAGCTTTCCGCATCTCATTATTTATCCGGGGGCCATTCTCTTTTTCACGATGCTTGCTTTC
>DATDSK010000057.1:0-5748 GCA_035291325.1 Bdellovibrionota bacterium
CGACAAACAGTATGTCAGGACTGATCGAAGTCAGGTTACCTGCTACCGATGTCATGAACGCAAGGACACGAAGCCTAATGTTCACGCAGCGCTCGCGATGGGGGATGATTCCTGCATGACTTGTCACGATCCGCACGGCGCTAAAAACCCTTACCTTTTTCGAGAGGAAATCTCAGCTCTTTGTCTGGGGTGTCATGATCTCTCGACCAACGGCGTTTCGAAGCACGGCCCGGTCACGAGCGGGCTCGCCTGCGTGCAATGTCATGACGGGCATGGGTCGAATCAGAAAAAACTGCTGACCAAAGAGCCGCGCGCCCTCTGTTTGAATTGCCATGACCGTCCCGTCAAAACAGCTTCCGGCCGGATGATTCCGGATATGAAAGAAAGAACCGAAAAGATGGCCAGCGTACACATGCCGGCGGCTGACGCCTGTTCGGGGTGTCATCTGCCGCACGCGAGTGCTTTTTCGAAGCTTCTGAACGCGAATTTTCCTTCCAAGGATTACAACAAGTATTTTGCCGGCGACGACCAGACGCCGAACACCTATGCGCTTTGTTTTCAATGCCACGGCGTTTCCATGATGACTCCCGAGATCGTGATGGACGGAAACGAGACGAAATTCAGGAGCGATCGCGTGGAAAACGGCAAGGTCACCCGCGTTAACCTTCATTATTTGCACATCACGAACGCGGGCGCGACGACCGGTCCCGCCTTCGGTCGTTCGTGTCGTGTGTGTCACGATCCTCACGGCGCGCCACAGGATCGGTTGATCCGGGCGACGTTTTCGTCCAATGCGCCGCTTAAATTCGAGGCGACGCCGAATGGCGGAACTTGCGCGCTTTCCTGTCATGGCCCTGAAAGCTACGAACGTGCTAAATAGTCCTTGATGGGCGTCGATTTTAAACGCGCGATCCGTTTTATCGAGAGACACGGGATTATCCTTGTCTTTCCGAACAATAATCGACGGGAGCCACCGTCGCTCTGGTATCAGTTCTTTCCACGAACCGAGATGCGGTGGGAATGGGATGAAACCGGACAGGACGGTGTTGCCGCTCTCTGGCACCTTCGGACCGAGCTTTCGGTTTCGTCGAGGGTGGTCTACACGAAATGGTATCGCGGCAGAGCGACTTTCTTTTCGAAGTCCGTTTTTACCGCAATGCTGACACTCCTGCGTTCGAGCTCGAGTACTCGCACGGGTTTGGGCGAGGATGCCTCTCGTATTCTGGAAATTCTGCGTTCTGATTCTCCGCTTTCTACCAAGGTGATCAAGCAGCTGTCCGATCTGCAGGGCCGGTTTCACGAGGCGAGTTACCAGCGGGCCATGAAGGAACTGTGGAATCGACTTTTCATCGTGGCTTTCGGTGAGGTCGAGGATAGCAGCTTTCCGTCTCTCGCGGTCGGGGCAACCGACCTTCTTTTCGAAGAGCTTTGGGATGAGTCACGGCGGCTTTCACCGGCGAAGGCTGAGGAAATCATCAGTAAAACCCTTCCTGCGAAATCGCCGTTTATGAAATATTTTTCGGGGATCAGAAAGGGATTGGAGCTGTAGCGGGCCATCATTATTTACGGAGCTATTGCGGGGGATCGGGACGGTGATTGGCGGCGCTATGTAACCAGGATCGTGCCGTCCTCGCTCATCTCAAGAATCTTGAACCCTCTTCCGAGAAGTCTCCGAACGGGAATACCCGCGGCCTCCCAGAGATTTTTCAAGACATAAGTAGCTACGGTTCTGAAATCCCTTCCAAACGCCACGACTCGAGAAAATACGAGATGATCCCAGAAACCGCGCTTTGCGCTTTCAGGGGTGTCCGTGGATTTCGATCTTCGAAGTGCGTTACCTTTCTTCGCGCCCGTAACGATCATCGCGACACCGCCCGAAAATTCCCTAATGAAGCCCTGCCAATCCGCGCGACTTTTGGCGCGAATGAGTAGGTGGAGGTGATTTCCGACGTTTGCATAGCGATAAACTTGAATATTCCAGCGTGTTTTCAGGCGATCCATGACGTTGCGGATATGATTGCAATGCTGCGGATGCAACATTGAAAGCTCTCCTCGTGCTTTGGAAGATCTCAACACCACGTGAAGCGCTTGCTTCGGATCAAACGGCCTGCGTGTCTTGCGCTTGCCTTTCGTGTGATCGCCACCGTGTGCCTGAAGTCTTGTTCTGCGGTTGAACCCGGCGAGGAAAAGCTGGTTTGATTGTCTTTTTAGACGCATTGATCACTTGAATAGTACAGGGGCAATGGTTTGTAAAGCCAAATGTCGTGGAACATAGTCGTTGCGCCGACAGCCTATGTTTTGAAAAAGAAACTTCGTCGTGGCAATCTCAGGCTCGGGAGGTACACAAATCAGGGAGAGAGTGGAGTTCGGGGCGCCCGCTCCTTTATCGTGACCGTTAATCCAGGCTGCGCTCTGTCGGGGGGGCTCTCGCGGGTTCGAGAGAGCGCCGTACCCCCGGTTTGAGCTCATGCCCCTGTTGTCATTATGGAATTTCTCAACAACGCTGGGTTCTGAAACAGTCTAGTCGCATTCGAAAAGAACGAATATAATAAATTAGAATGCTCAAGTACTGTTCTATCGGGGTTCTTCTCCTCTCTTTTGTGCCTTTTTCGGCGGCTGCTGCGGATCGCGATCGCGAGGGGATTCTCTTTGCCGTTTGCAACAGACCCAAGGTGTACAGGGAAAAAAAAGAGCAGCGGGGCGCGGCTTGTCCATTTCCGCCATCGAGCCCGACTCCCAAGATTGTTGGTTATTCTGCTTTAGAGGCCGTCGTGCAGAAGGTTGCCGACCAGAGCTTCGAATCAAAGCAGGAGATCCGTTCCGCGCTGAAGAAACTCATGCAAAAGTGGGGAGATGTTACGACTCGGAAGAACATCGCGAATAGAGAGGCCTACCTCAATGACTTGAGGTCTCTTATCGCAATGACCGCCACTGGCCGTGAAATTTTGGCTTGCTACGAGAAGACCCCTTCTGCTCCGGGCTCGAAGATATCGGGAAGTGTGATTAGGGAAATGGCGCCCGAGGGGGATGATACCGATGCCGCCGGTGCCGCCATGTCTTTTCGGTTAGAGCTAGACCCTCAAAACCCTGGAAAGTTATTGAAGACGATCTACTTTAATTTCGACTCTGACCCGATTCAAAGCACTCACGTCTTCTTGCATGAAATGGCTCACGGCTGCACCGCCGAAGATGTGCGAGAGATGAATGTATTGACTTCTCTGAGCCAACCCGGATCTCCTGCCCGTCGTGAAGTCGAGCAGCGTCGGGCTCTCAACGAGCTGAATGCCTATCACAAAGAATTGCAGTTCCTTCGTGAGCTCACTGTTGTTGCTCCAGAGGAGCTCTGCAGCAGACTTTTTAAAATTAGGCCGGGAGGCTCCCCTGACCCCATGCTAGTAGCCGCCTTGGATTACGCTTTTGGAAACGGGCGGGCGCCTTATCACATAGCTGTGAATTACAGTGCGATTAGAAATGACAAATACGATCCCGCAAATTTTTTTCTTTTGGATCAGAACGGAAAGACGATCGAGAAAAAAGAGTTCTTCCTTCTAAGGCCGGATTTCATAGATCGGCTCGTCAAAGCCGGGTTTAAGGTCCATATTCCGTGAAATTCCGTGATATGAAGATGCCCATGGACGCAACACCCTTTCATTCGGTTCAAAAGAGGCTCTTTCTTGTTCGGATGATTCGTCCCGGTATTTTCGTGGTCTTCATCGGATTTCTTCTCATGGGCGCGCTCTCACGGTCAGCCGAAATCGATCTGCCTGCCCTGCCCATGGCCCAGTATCAGTACTCGAAATTCTTTCATGAACTTGTGAACGTGCCCTCCATTTGCGTGACGGGCAAGACGGTGAACGAATTTCAAGTGCAGCAGTGCCAGGCTTACTGGAATACCCTCCTGGTCCGGACGTTCTGGTTCAGCTTCCCATTTTTGTGTCTTATCGTTTTTTTATTTTTCGGCTTCGATTATGTCTGGCTGACCTATCGAAGAGCAGCGAAGAAAATCGAAACTGGCAAAGGAGCGTTCGTCGGGGTCGTCACGAATCCGCCGGATGTTCCCAATGACATCTATGGCTGGTTTCATTGTTTCAGATTGATGAGTGCGCAGGTGCAGAAAGGACAGCAGATCCAGGTCTATATTCCTCTGAATGCGCCGAAGCCGGAGCCCGGGAGCCGTCTTTCGATCGCGGATGTTGGAAAACGGTTTGGAAGGGAACGTTACGTAGGAGTCATTTATACGCCCCATGTGGCGGTCGTAAGTATTGAAAAACATTGACCATACCGACCTATTGCGCTGTGTATAGCCTTTCCTGACGCTCTTCGCTACAACGATTGCCTATGCCCTCAGAAACGGATTCTCCTGCCGCCAAGACGAGCTTTGTGCACTTGCATGTGCACACGCAATACAGTCTTCTTCAGGGCGCGATTCAGGTCGAGAATCTCTTCGAGCGGGTCGCGCAGCTTGGGATGGACGCGGTTGCCATCACGGATTCGCATAATCTTTTCGGGGCAATTGATTTTTATCTCTCGGCAAAAAAGATCGGCGTCAAGCCGATCATTGGCTGCGAGATATTCTATGCGCCGAACGGTTTGAATTCGGTTCAACAGACCCAAGCCGCCTCGCAACCGTCGCAGCTCGGTCTCAAATTTCATCATCTCACGGTCCTGTGCAAAGATTTGCAGGGCTACCAAAATCTCTGCCAGCTCGTTACGCAATCCTATATGAAGCCGGCGCCGACCCAGAAGGGGCAGGCCTCATCGATTCGTGCCTGGGTGGATCGCGAACTCCTCGACCGTTACGGGGACGGGCTCATCATCCTGTCGGGCTGTATCAGGGGAGAGATCCCGTACAAGCTCCTGATGGGTGATGAAGGGGCCGCGATCGATTCGATGCTCTGGTTCAAGAAGAGATTCGGGCGCGATTTTTTTCTCGAGGTCCAGGATACCGGTTTACCGGAACAGGATCTCGTCAATCAGAGTTTGAGCGAACTCGGGCAGAAATATGAAATCCCGCTCGTGGGAACGTGCGACTGTCACTATCTTGATCCCAAGGACGCCGAGGCTCACGAAGTCCTGCAGTGTATCGAGCACGGGAAAAATCTCGATTTCGACCGGCCGCAAAGCCTGGTTCCTTCAGAATTCCATTTCAAGCCCGACGAAATGCTTCGCGAGCGTTTCGCGCGTTTTCCGGGCGCGTATGACAACACCCGGGTGATCGCTGACCGGTGCAATCTTGAATTCCGCTTCAAAGACGAGAACGGGAAGCCGATTTATCATCTTCCAAATTATCGTCCCGACGGCGTCGCACCGGGCGAACCTTTCGATCTGATCGCCTACTTTCGCGAACAGGCGTGGAATGGCCTGAAACAGCGCTTCTCGGAGCATTCGTTTGAGCTCAAGCGGTCCGGAGCCGATTGGGCCGAGAAGAAAAATCGTTACGAAGAGCGGCTCGAATCCGAGCTGGTCATGATCGAGCGCACGGGATTTTCCGGGTATTTTCTTATCGTCGCGGATTTCATCAACTGGGCCAAGCGCAACGGTATCCCGGTCGGGCCGGGACGCGGCTCGGGTGCCGGCTCTCTCGTCGCTTATTCCCTCAAGATCACCGATATCGATCCGATCGAGTTCAAGCTCCTGTTTGAGCGATTCATCAATCCCGAGCGAGTCAGCATGCCTGACTTTGACGTCGACTTTTGCCAGGACCGCCGCGGCGAAGTCATTGATTACGTATCCAGGAAATACGGCGCC
>DATDSK010000058.1:0-4206 GCA_035291325.1 Bdellovibrionota bacterium
GGAAGCGCCCGGCATGGCCTCGAGTATCCGCGAAGGCAATATCGCCAATCTTCAGAATATCATGCTCGCGGGGCAGAATCGCGGGATGCGCCTGATGGATGACGCCCTTCTTGAACTCGTTCGTGACGGGAAGGTCGACACCGAAGACGCTTATCTGCTCGCGGAAGACAAAGACGGTTTCAGGGCGAAGACGCGCCCGTCTTAACGGAGCCGGCGAGCGCTCATTTCACGCGAATTATCGAACACCGTGATGAGCTGATCGTCACGGTAGAGGCTTTCGGGCGTGATGATGCGTTGATCATCCGGGATTTCCCCGGTGAAATAGATTTTCCAGAAAGTCACGTCGTCGTCATAGGTCGGCGACGCTTTCGCGCGTTCATGGAGCTCGCCGAGCGTTTCGATGATCCCGAGTTCGACGTTCAGGGCTGATTTAAAGATTTCATGAACGAACTTCGAGCAATACTGGCGTTTGGTGTCGAAATTGAATTTGAGATCGTAAAGCACTCCCACACGCGCCAACGCCTCGGCTTTGATTCTGGCGTATTCCTCCGGTCCTATCGGCCCCGCGTACCTGCGGATCGCGACAAGGCCATTCGTGCTTCTCTTCAGAAATTTGCAGAGGGCACTGGTCCTGGAAACCGGAATTGTACTTTCGGCGACGGTAAACGCCTCGTCTTTATCCCCGATCACGATGCCGAGGTGATTGGCCCATCCTCCCAGGATCCGAGCGACCCGGGTCAGGAAGAAGTTGTCGATTTCGATAAAAACGACATCGCCGGTTTGCACGACCGACGAAAGAACAGGGCAGAGAGATTCGGAGCGGGTGGCGGCACGAGCTTCGGCAATCGAAGAAACCGTGCCCAAAATCAGGGTGGCGATAAGAAAGGCCGGGAGCTGAATTGCCCTTTTTAAAGCGACTTTCATCGCCCGATATTTATCGCATTTTTGAGAATCTGACAATACGGGTTCAGTAATGCTTTCAGAGATGGACTGAACAGATAACTCTGCGATATGTAATTAGAATCTCCCTTCAAGGCCGTCCTTCGCACGAAGGATTGTCGCCGCGACGTCATTGATCAACGCCGACACGTTCGGAGGAAGAGCCTTGCTCCCGATTGTCATCTGGAACTGGTGGATATCGAAAATCTGGGTCGCCTTCTCATCTTCCCAATCAGCGAGGAAGTAGCGCTCGAATTTATCGATTTCCCGGGTATCGAAGATTTGCGCTCCGAACTCCCTGAAGCTGCCCTGAAGCGTATCCGGATTCAGATTTGAGGAGCCTACCATCATGGATTGCCCGTCAATGGCGGTGATTTTTCGGTGGTTCTCCTGGTGATAGCTTTGTGTTTTGCCGTTGGGGAATTTTGCCGTGATCCCGAAGGTGCGGCGGGCCCGAACCTCGATCCCGTGGTCCGTCAGATCTTTCATGAAGATCGTGTTCGGGAAGCCGTTCATCCCGAAGTTGCCGTTGTGATCGGCGAGAATGCGGATGTCGAGATCAGGTTTCTGAAGTTTGCGTTTGATGAGCGCGTCGTTAATGTACTTGTCGTAGATAAAGAGCTGTTCCATGTAGATCCTGGATTGGGCGCCCTGGATCATCTCGATCAGCATGTTGCGCGCGTCCATGATCGTGCCGTCCACGTTCGCTTCCGCAAGCCGGATTTTCTGATCACCGGTTATAGGGAAAGCCGCTCTTTTGACGCGAAACCATTCCAGGATTTCGGCGCGGCGGGAGAGGTATCCGTCGTTCCCGAAGCCTTCTTCAGTGTAGATGAAGAGCCGCTGTTCCTTCGGATCGTTCGTCAGAGCTGCGGCGACATCGTCATGATATGCGGCCTGTACGATTGCCGCGCCTGGGCCGGCAACATAGAGGGCGTTGTCGTAATAGTAGCTCCCGCTGTGATCACTCCAATTCTTTGAGCCGAAATACGCCTGGGGTGAATCCGTATTCGCATCAACGACAATCACTTTGCTATGGTCGATCTTTGATTCGTACCAGGTGTTCTTCTTTTTCATTTCCACGAGAACTTCATCGGTTTTGGGGATGAGATTGGTGATCCCGAAGGGAATGCCGGGAGGATGCCGATGAATGTTCGCCTGCAGCAGCAGAACGGAATCCCGGACCGCGGGTTCTTTGGCGATCCGGTCGCGGATATATTCGAAAACCGGCATCATCTCGTCTTTCATGTTGTAGTTGGTGGCGTAATCATGAAGGATGAGCGTTTTGAAAGCCGGATTGAGGGCCCGCTTCTCGAGCGTCTTGTCGATCAGATGGCGCGCGAGTGTTCCGCCCATCGTTCCGCCGAAGAGAAAGATGTCGATAAAGATTGAATCCCTGGCCGAATCGACCATGTCGCGAATTTTGCTGAAAATCGGGTCGTTCGCGAAAGCGACATGCGCGTTCGGGCCGTGCATTGTCATGTAAGGAGCCGCCCAGTCAAGGCGTCCGCCGGCGAAGATGACGCGGTCATTGACCCATTGAATGCGTTCCATGCTGCGATCGTTCTCGCTGATGAGTTCAACGCGATTGCCCGGGATGAAACCAAGCCAGCCGGTCGAGTGATCGGGGAGAAAAGGATACCGCGCGAGAAAGTTGTCCGAGAGCACGCGCTGGGTGGCAATGGTCCCGACCAGCGCGAAATCGCTCGACGTCGCGGCGGCTTTTTTTGCCGCGGCTTCGATCATCGGCCAGGAGATCTCGAAGAGATTGAGGGTTGTCACGGCGCGGGTACCGAGGACCTCGGCGAGGTAAGCTTGAATCTGATTTTTTTCATCGAAAGTCCCCTGGAGAGGATGATCAATGAAATCGCGAAGAACCGTGAACCGGTTCAAGGCGTGGTAACCGAGAACGGATGCGACGTTCCTGGGAGAGGGTTCGATGACCCGCCAAAAAACGAGAGGCATCAGGATCTTTGGTGGGAGGAGCGAGTCGAGATCCACGATGAGCTTGCGCGCGCGGTCTCGGAGTTTTTTGGGCGATGCCCGGAGCTTTTTGTGAAACGTCTCGAGATCGGCGTATTCGGGGGCCCCGAAGACGGCGGAATAGCGTTCTTTGAAAGCGCGTTGAGTCGCCAGCCGATCCTGAATGGAGAGTTCGGCCGCGAACGCGGGGCAATTCGCGCCGAACGCTTCGAGGGCCAGGGTGAGGGCCAAGAGGACACCGATTCGTGTTTTCATCGCCGAGCCTCCTTTTCGAGTTCATTTGAGAAGCGATCCAGTGCAAGCGCTTTCGAAAGAGTGCTGCCGCAAGCCTGAAGCACGCGGAAGCGCGAGGCGGTCCCGGCGTCGTTGAGATCGGGCCAGTCCTCATCGGGCGAACTTCTCATGATTTCGGCGTTGCTTCGGATCGACGAACGCAAGGAATCGAACTCCCGCTTGTCGAACGAATAGACGAGGCTTCGTATTTCATGCCGGGCCCTGAGCGGGGTTTTTCCGTCAGTTTCTTCGACCGAGAGAGTGAGAGTCCCGGTTCTCAGGGTTTTGCCGACGAAATCTCTCGCCCCGATCAGTTCCCTGCGGCCCTGATTCGGCGCGATCAAGCGGCCCGGGAAGACCTCGAGCGTTTCTCGTTGCGGAAGGAAACTCGCCAGGTTGAAACCTTTGTAAATATCAACCGTCATGAACTGGCGACCACCTTGCGAGTTTTCCGACGAAAAGGCGAGCTTCCCGCAAGCCTCGAGATCGCTTTTTAAATCTTTACGTATGAAATATCTGCGATACCGGACGAAACCTTTGACCGCGTTCTTTTTCGTATTCGGAATCGGTCTGTGAAAGACATCCCATCTCATATCGAGGAGCTTGATGTTTATCGAGATCACTCCGCCCGCATATTGGTAATCCCCCTCGGCGCCCGGATTCGAGAGTCGCGCGAGAGAAGTTCTCATTCGTGCGAATTGACCCGTTACCGTCCACGTATCCAGTTCCTGGAGCTTGGAATCGAGAGTGCCTGCTTCCTTCAGGCGGATCAGGCGGTTACTGGCAAGTTCGTTCGCGAAATCGGTCGGTGAATCCGCTTCCGGAAGGAAATAAAAATCGAACTGAATCGTACCGTTCACGATTTTGTAAAAGGTGAGGGTCTTCACGAATTCTTCCAGGAACTCGGACATGATATTTCGCTTGAGCTTTTCGACCAGCTTGCCTTCGCCATTGGGAGCAAAGGTCTTCGCGATCGCTTCGTCGAGGGCCTGCTTGGTCTTGTCTTTCAGG
>DATDSK010000059.1:0-36043 GCA_035291325.1 Bdellovibrionota bacterium
CTTCTTGGCAAGGGCTCCGCGCAAACACTTTTCTCCCATGAGGAAAGGATTTGCGGGGTGTTCATAATATTGTTCAATTGCCGCTCCGAAGACATCCGCGAGGTGTTCATTCAGGGCGCCCGGGCGACCGCCCGGCGTAAGCTCGGCAGTCGTGCTGACGACCGCGTGCGTGAACTCGTGCCCGATCACGTCCAGCGACTCGCTGAAATTCCCGAGACTTCTTCCGCCGGCTCCCAGGGCGAAGGTCTTCCATGGGCCGATCCAGGCCGCATTCTCGCGCAATTTCAGAAGATCGAGGGTTCTGAATGCTCTCTGCACATTGACGGAGGCGACGATGGGGGCGCCTTTACCGTCAAAGCTGAAGCGGTTGAAAATCTTCTGATAGAAGTCCCTGACTTTTTCGAAGGAGGCATTCGCTTTCTTGGGTTCCTTCGATATTTCGAAAACGCCCAGACCCCAGCGTTTTCCGTTGTGAAGGACTTTGACTCCTTTGTAGATGGGGTTCGGTATCAGGATGGTCACAGAAGCATCATAAATATCTATGGCTCCGGGTTTAGCTGCCGCGTCTGAAATGGGAAGGCTCTTCAGGAGCTTGCCGGCGTTCGGGCCAGAAGCGATCACCTGGGTGCGAGATGCGCCGGATCCATCAAGTCCTTCACGAATCGAGAACTGCCAAACGAGTACCGCGCCTTCGGCCGTCTGGATGATGCGCAACCCATCGGAATTCTCCTGTCCGAGTTCCGCGCTTTGAAAGCCGAGTTCGCGAACCGCGATTTTAAACGCCTCTGCGCGGCTGATGGTCGGTTTCGCGGAAAGCATCGCGACCGGGGCAACTGAGGAGTTGATTGATTCAAGCTCCTGCTTTGAGTTGAAGAGCGCGACTATTTCGGCCCCTTCCACACCAACTCCCAGCGCGCGTTGTTCGAAATGGAGGACCAGCCCGCGCGGGGTTGGCTCCGCACGTTTCAGATGGAGTGACTGGTCGCTTGGGTGGAGCGGGAAAATTTCAGAATGGGCTGCGACGAAATTGAAGACCACGTTCTTCGCGGTTTCGACACTGCCGGCAGTTACTGGGACCGCTTCGATCGTGACGGGTGCCTTACCTGGTTGGAAAAGTCTTACGCCAGCGAAGGACTGCAGGGAAAGGACCATTGCGGCGATACTCACGACGGAAATGAAGCCGAACTGTTTCATCGAAATTCCTCTTTTTATATCAATTTAGCCTCTGGGGCTCTTATTGGGGATTGCGTGTAACACCAAGCGTCATAGCTGTCACTCTTTTAAATTGACCGGAAAAAAGTAAGTCAATTCAAAGACAAAGCACGAACGAACGAAAGAGCCGGAGCAGAATTGCTACGGCCATGAGGAAGAGAACGACGGCATATGCGGAAATCAAACCGTAGCTCGCCGAAAGAAATAGCCACCAGTAGGCTACCCCCACATGAAATATTGTTGTGAGGACCGCAACCGCCGTTACCAGGGTGATGGCTCCTCCGCCGAGCAGAATAAAATTGAGAATCCTTCCGTGCACGCGGCGTCGATCACGAACGGAAGTCCAGAAATATGCCGGAGGCAACAGCAACAGAACCGCGAGATAGCTGTTCTTCAGAAGCGCCAGGAAGATGATCACCGTTAGAAATCCGGAGTGAAACGCGTGCCGGATTCTGACGTGCGCGATCGTGTCTTCGGGTTCGGAGAAGATCAAACGGAAAAGCCAGTAAACGCCGATAACGGATCCCGCTACGAGCAGCAGCGCGATGACGTTCGGGGTGTAAAGGAGCAGGGATTTCTGTGTTGCTGGAAAGGTTTCATACTGCGTGATGATGTTCAGCGCCGGCAGGAGAAGCATAACGACATAGCCCAGTAGAAGTGATCCCAGCAGGATTCCGATATTTTTCGCTTCATTTCCGAAAACCGCCAGAACCTGATCACGCGGGTGCTCCTGAAACGTGGTTCGCAGTTTCGCGATGCCATAGAGCAGGAATGGAATGAACGCGAAAATGTGGAGCAGCGTCGCCGCCCAGCCTTCGATGTAAAGATGAGGCGACACCTTCCAATAGGATGAACTCTTGAAATCGCCGGGCAGCTTCGGGAGCGCGTTTATACTGTGAATCAAGCGTTCAGCGGCTTTGCCGGCCTGGTCGAAGGATTCGGGCTGCATCGCTTCCGCCACATCGTGTGACGTATGATGATAATGGGCCATGTCGTGGGTAAAATTCTCGGTTTGTCCGACCCAATTGAATGCCGGGATTCCTGCCTCAAGGAAGGCGCCATGATCGGCCGCCGGGATCTGCACGGCTCGCTGGACGAATTCAAGGATGTGGCTCATGTCCGCGGCTTCAACCTGCCCGAAGGAGCGGAGCGAATCGAGCGCCATTTCCCGGAGCCAGAGAGGAGTGAAGCCGGTCTTGAGCCCATCGCAAAGAGTAAGGATCTGCTTCTGTTTTTCGGGGGCGAGAAAGTCGATATTGATGGCCGCGACTATTTTGTCCGCCTTTTCAAAATTTTTCGCGAACGCGCGCGCCCCCCAAAACGAGCCGAATTCCTCGCTATCGGTCAGGAGAAAAACCAGTGTCCGGTCACTTGGTATTTTCGAAAAGACTCTCGCGAGTTCGAGAACGACGCCGACGCCGGAGGCGTCGTCCATCGCGCCCTCGGTGGTCGTGTCGGTGATATCGTAGTGGGCCATCGCGACGATGATTTCGTCAGGGTGCCCCGTTCCCCGCTTTTCCGCAAAAACGTTTTCGAGATCCGTGTACTTCTTTCCGTCAATCACCTCGGAAAATTGGAGGCCGCGGGGTGAATAGCCGAGCTTTCTGAATTCATCTTTGACCCATTGCGCGGCTTTGCGGCGTGATTCGCTCCATGTGACCCGGTTTTTGAAGCCTTTGGCGAGCGTCGACATATATTGGTGAGCGCTTTTGGCTTCAAATCTGACCGGTACGGCACTGAGAGGGAGAGGTTCGATTCTTTTCAGGGCGAGTCCGAAGAGAACGGTTCCGGAGAGACCGCAAATCAGGGTGCTGCGAATGAGAAGTTTCCAAGGCGTAAGTGCCATGGCTGGTTACTCCTGGGTGTACGGAACGACCTCGACTTTTTCAACGGGAACACCCGCCGCGCGTGCGATGGGCTCCTTGAGGTTCTTCGCCGTCCCGAGGACCGCGATGGCGAGACGGTCCGGACGAAGATAATCTTTTAAGGATGAATTCACCCGCTCAAGGGACACTCTGTCGATGTTCGCGGCGTATGACTGCATGAATCCGTCGGGAAGATCCAAGGTTCGTTCGAGTAGTTTGTTTTCAACCCGTTTCTTCGGCGTGTCGTACATGAACCCGGCGCCGTTCACGATGCTGCGTTTGGCGAAATTATATTCCTCTAACGAGAGCCCCTTGTCCTTGAGGTCCTGGATCATTTTCAACGTGAATTCGAGGGCGGCGGGGCTGTCCTTCGAGGCCGGAAACAAATGAGCGAGCCAGGATCTTGGCTGGGTCCCGAATCTGAATCCGCTGTTCGCGCCGTAGCTCCAGCCGCGTTTCGAGCGGATTTCAGTCATCAGGCGGGACAGAAATGACCCGCCTCCGAACGCGTAGTTGCCCAGGTAAAGCGGAAAGAAATCATCGTCAGTCATCTTAATTCCGATCTGACCGATGTTGATCTGCGTTTGTGTCCTTTCCGGCTTGTCGACGAGGAGAACCCGCCTCTGAGGGGCTTCGGTGGGGCGCGTGATTTTGGGAAGAGCTTCCGCGTCGGAGACTTTACGTTTTGAAGCCAGGGCTTCGGTCCAACGAACGATCCGTTCTTCGCTGGCGTTACCCGTTCCGACCACGAGGATGTACGGATCGCGAACGAGCCGCTCATAATGCCCGAGAATCGCCGGTCGGGTGAGATTTCTTACGTCGTTAATCGTGCCCAGGACGGGCTTTCCATAAGGATGATCAAGGAACAGGAACTTTATAAATCTGCGGGATGCGAGACTTGGGTCTCTTCCCAGTTCTTCTTCAATTCCGGAAATGATCTCTGATTTCAATTTTCTGATCTCGTCTTCCGGGAAAACCGGCTGGGTCAAAATCTCGTCCACGAGACTGAGGAACGGTTCAAGCTGCGAGCTGAGTACGGCCCCTCGCAGGATGACCGATTCAGCCCGTGTTTCGACCTCGAGACGGGCTCCCATCTGGTCGAGAGCGAGATCGATCTGCTCTTTTACGCGGGTTTTGGTTCCGCGCAGGAGCATCTCTCCCATAATGTTGGTCAATCCGGATTGACCGGCAGGATCGGTGACGTAACCCGCCTTAATTGCGACGTTCACGTAAACGATCGGCAACGCGCTATTCGGTTCGAAGGCGATTTCGGCGGCATGAACGCGGATGCCGAATGATACGGACAAAGCTATGAATGCGAAGAGGAGTCTGATGGTCATTTTGAATTCCTTTTCACGCCGATGATTGCGGAACAGTTTTCAGGGCCAAGGTAGCGTCTGGCCACGCTTTGAGCTTCAAGCGCGGTAACGGCCTGAACTCTTTTGTGAATGGCCAAACCGATCTCGAAATTGTTCGCCACGGCCTCGTAGTGTCCGATGAAATAGGCCCGCGAGGAATTTCCGTCCATGCTTTCGTAAAAACCGAAGTTCAGTTTGTTTTTCGCACGTTCGAGCTCGAGTTCCGGAATGGGTTCCCGTGAGATCCGGTTCAGCTCCTTACGGATGACTTCCTCGGCCTGCGACGCCCTTTTCCCGCTCTGCAAGTTTGTTCCGATGATAAAGAGTGTCGGATCCTTGTTATCCATGTCGTCCGACTCGACGGAGCTTGAAATTCCGGTTTCAACCAGTGCCCGATGCAAGCGGCTGCTTTTCCCGCCCGACAGAATGGCCTGAAGAACGCTTAAGGCGGGAATGTCTTCATGCGTGACCTCGGGCGTATGACAGCCCAGCAGCAACTTTTCGACCTGAATGTTCAGTTTCATCAGTTTCGCGCGTTTGACCTTTTGCGCCGGCTCGGCGGGTATGTCCCTAATCGGCGATGGTTGGGCGGGAATTCCGCCGTAATATTTCTGGACGGTCCTGGCCACTTCTTCCGCATCGACGTCTCCCGTCACGACAATGGTCGCGTGATTCGGACTATAATAGGATCGATAGAATTGGCGCGCATCTTCCGAGGTCATCCGGTTCAGATCTTCCTGATAACCGATGATCGGCCAATGATACGGGTGACGTGTGAAAGCGACTTCGAAAAGCTCCTGGTACATCAACCCGTCCGGGCTGTTCTCGTTGCGAAAGCGGCGCTCGTTCTGCACGACTTCGGTTTCCGTCTTGAAGGCTTTGTCGTCGACGATCAAGTTGATCATCCGATCTGATTCGAGCTTCGCGATCAGCTCGAGCTTGTCCTTCGGGAGCTCCTGGACGTAGGTCGTGTAATCGCGGCTGGTGAAAGCGTTTTCTCCTTCAACCCCCGCTTCTTCGAGTATTCTGTCGAACTCCCCTTCCTTGTGGTTCTTGGTTCCCTTGAACATCATGTGTTCAAAAAGATGTGCCAGGCCTGTTCTGCCCTTCCTCTCGTCACGGGAGCCGACGCGAAACCACGTCTGATAGGCGAACGTGGGCGAGGAATGATTTTCGACGACGATCAGGCGGAGTCCGTTACCGAAATTGTACCGATCGGCTTTGAACGCTCCGACGAGCGGAACGGTCTGATGTTGAAATGTTTCCGGTGTTCCCCCGATTCGGACGTCGCGGCTCGCGCAGCCGGAAATTCCTGAAGTCAGGTGGAGCAGAAAGAGAAAGGAAGCGAAGATTGAGAAAGTCGATTTCATAGACTCCGAACCTAACATGCGGCCGAAAGTGTTTTCCAATTTTTTGGTCTGTTTTTTTGCCTATTTTGCGCGTGTTCTCTCATTGCGCTGTGCTACGATGCAGGCATGAAGGCATTTCGTCGCGTGCTCGTCATCTTCTTGTCATTCGTCACGCTGGTGGGCGCTGCGACCGGAGTTTATTACACCATTCATTCGCCGCTTTTTACCGTGCAGGTCGTCGAAGTCGTTGACCAGCCCGAGCGAGCTCCCGTTGACGCGGAGGAGATTACGCGGCTGGCGGCGGTTCCAATTGGAAAAATCAGCCTTTTTGAATTGGATCTCGGCGTGATCGAACGCCGCATTCTGGAAAATTCCTGGGTGAAGGCGGTTTACCTCAATAAACGATTTCCGCAAGCACTGTCGATTTCAGTTACGTTTCGGGAGCCACTCGCTCTTTGGCAGGGTCGAAACGGAGATTTGGCTTATGTGGACCAGGAGGGTGCGATTTTTGGAAAGATTTCTCTTGAATACCAGCCCGATCTCCCCATCCTCTCCGGCTTTCTGGGGGATGACCGCTTTCGAGTTTTGGACGCGCTCCACTTGCTGAGTGCCTGGCAAAATTCTCCCATGAACGGAGCGGGAGAGATTTCTTCGTTATTCTGGGACCCTGAACGTGGTTTTCGGGCGTGGATCGTCTATCCGCTCGGCCAAATTCCGGCATCAAAAGGTCGGGTGCTCGTCGATTTGGGGCAAGAGCCTGATGATGAATTGAATCTTCAGCTGAGGCGATTATCCAAGGTGATGACCTACTTGAGCAGTCATATGATTGCTGCGCGTCAGATTTGGGCGGATACAGGGAAAAAAATAGTTGTCAAAACCGCTAAGGGTTCTTAGAATTTCTTAGGCAGGCGGGCATTTTTTGCCGGTCTCGACCGCGGTCCCATGAGGGGCCCATGGAGGGGGTGGGGTGTATGTCCAAAAAGGACTTTGTTGTCGGTCTTGATATCGGTACCACAAAAATTTGCTGCATCGTCGGGGAAGTCGCCGAAGGTGGTCCGCAGCCAGTCATTGATATCGTGGGCATCGGCACCGCGCCGTCAACTGGTTTACGCAAGGGTGTCGTGATCAATATCGACTCGACAGTCGAAAGCATCACGAAAGCCGTCGAAGAAGCGGAATTGATGGCCGGTGTTGAAATTTCGACGGTCTATACCGGCATCGCGGGCGGTCACATCAAATCCTTCAACTCCACGGGTATCGTGGCGGTTAAGGATAAAGAGATCACCGAGAACGATGTTCAACGCGTGATTGATGCCGCCAAAGCTGTCGCGATCCCGCTCGACCGCGAAGTGATCCACATCATTCCACAGGAATACATGATTAACGGGCAGGATGGGATCCGCGATCCGATTGGAATGAGCGGTTTGCGGCTCGAAGCAAAAGTTCATATTGTCACCGGGGCCGTTTCCTCGGCGCAGAACATTATAAAATGCGCGAACAAGGCGGGCTTGAATGTCGCCGAGATCTGTCTCGAACCGATTGCCTCGGCCGAAGCGGTGCTATCGCAGGACGAAAAAGAACTCGGTGTTCTCCTTGTCGATATTGGCGGTGGAACAAGCGATATCGCGATCTTTAAAGACGGCGCGATCGTGCATACGGGGGTGCTCGCGATCGGCGGTAACCACATCACGAACGATATCGCCGTCGGACTCAGAACTCCGCAAAATGAAGCGGAGAAGATCAAGATCCGACATGCTTGCGCGATGTCTTCAATGGTGAAGCCGGACGAGACGATCGAGGTTCCCGGCGTTGGTGGACGCAAACCACGGGTGGTTTCGCGGCGGCTTCTGGCTGAGATCGTCGAGCCCCGGGTCGAAGAAGTGTTTTCGCTTATTCAGCGAGAGGTAATGAAGTCGGGTTATCAAGAGGTCCTTTCCGGGGGCATCGTGATTACCGGCGGGGCCACTCTGCTGGAGGGAATGCCGGAACTCGCCGAATTTATTTTCGAAATGCCGGTAAAACGTGGGTTGCCGCAGAACATTGGTGGTCTTCGGGATGTTGTTAATTCACCAAAGTTTGCTACGGCCGTGGGTTTGTTGAAGTACGGCTCGCGTAACTTGCAAAAAAGCAAGTTTCCGATCCGGGAGAAGAATATTTACGACAAGGTTCGTGGATCCATGCGTACATGGATTAAAGATTTGTTTTGAATTTGAGTGGCTGAAGGCGCGTGGCCAGGGAAACCGGCCACCAGGTTAACCGAAGAAGAGGATCTTCTTTAGTATGTTTGAAATCGATCAAGTCGCAACCCAGGGTGCAAAAATCAAGGTCGTGGGAGTAGGTGGCAGCGGATGCAACGCCGTGAACACGATGATCAGGATGGGACTCGAGGGAGTCGAGTTCATCACCGCGAATACGGACAAGCAGGCCCTCGATGCCTCCTTGGCTCCCGTGAAGCTTCCGATCGGCCAGGAGCTGACGAAAGGGCTTGGGGCTGGCGCCAATCCAGATGTGGGCCGCAAAGCGGCACTTGAGGATTACGCCAGAATTTCTGAGCTGCTCGCGGGCGCCGATATGGTTTTCATCACGGCCGGCATGGGCGGTGGCACTGGAACGGGAGCTGCTCCGGTTTTCGCGAAGATCGCGAAAGAGGTCGGCGCTCTTACGGTCGGGGTCGTTACGAAACCGTTCATGTTCGAAGGCCGGAAGCGGATGAAAAATGCGGAGCTTGGAATTTCCGGGCTTCGTGAACACGTCGATTCTCTCATCATGATTCCGAATCAGAGACTGCTTTCGGTTTCGGGAGCGACGCTTTCAATGATTGATGCTTTCAAGAAAGCCGACGAAGTGCTTCTGAATGCCGTTCAGGGCATCTCTGACCTGATCAACCACACCGGGCTCATTAACAGCGATTTTGCCGACGTGCGTACGATCATGCAGAACAAGGGGCTTGCTCTCATGGGTATCGGCTACGGCGACGGAGAACATCGTGCGGTTGAAGCGGCGACGAACGCCATTTCGAGTCCGCTCCTTGAGGATGTCTCGATTGACGGAGCCACCGGAATCATCATTAACATCACCGGTGGTTCGAATCTCAAGATCCACGAAGTGAACGAAGCGACCACCCTGATCATGGAAGCCGCGCACGAGGATGCCGAAATTATTTTCGGTACCGTCATTGATGAATCCATGAACGACACCGTAAAGGTCACGGTGATCGCGACGGGTTTGGGCGGCATGAACGCTCAAGCGACCGTTTCGAACGCGGCTTCGATCGTACCTGCCGCCGGAGTGGTTGCGGCTCAGTGCGCCGCTCCGGTGAACGTCGTGCAATCAGCGCCCGTCGTTGAGACTGTTCCTCCGCAGCCACAGGTTGCGCCCGTGCCTCCTCCGCCGCCAGTGAGTCAGCAGCCGGTCTTAGAAGCCTCGACAATCGCGCAGGAAACGGAGCCGGCCATTGCGCCCATGACGGTCGTTGAAGCTGAAGCAAAGTTTGAGGATTCCGAACCCGAGCTGCGCGAGATTGCCCCTGAAGCGTCGATTTCTCCATCATTGATGGGAACGGGGGCCGAGAGTCTCAGTCTCGCTTCGGGAGGAGAATTAGCCCGGGCACGCGCGATCGCGCAGCGGCTTGGGATCACGAATCTGACCGACGATGAATACGATATTCCAACGTATATGCGTCGGCAGCAGGAGCGAGAAGTCTAAGGACGGCGGCTGGCTGCTTGAGTTCTGGTGGCACCCACGGACGGGTGCGCTCCTTGATCTGCGAAACGCGAATGTGCGTCGTGCAATTCGCTGCCGCTTTTTAGAGCCCGAGTGTAGCCGTGTCGGTGTCTCGGGCAGAGCACATGAGCGGCAAATAAATTTAGTCGATCACACTGAAAAAACAAGCCCCCCATTAAAAAAGAAAGCAGCGCGTTAAATTTGCAAAAACCGAGCTGCTCGATAAACTGACGACAATTTAGTTGATTTCAAAAAGTCCATTAGGGGGGAAGAAGATGTCGAGTTCAGTAAGAGCTTTAGCGCTTTTGATCGCGTTCGCGTTTATTTCCGGGGCGAATGCATCTGAGTATAAGTCGGGCGAAGTGATCGTGAAGTATAAGGATGGTGCGATCAGAGCCCGTTCCGTCATGAACATGATGTACAACGATCTTGGAGTCAAAAGCGTACGCCGCTCAGGATTTCCGAAGGGCTTTGAACATCTTATTTTGAAAGACACAGTCAAAGTAGAAGATGCGATCGCGGAACTGCAGAGGAACGGTCTGGTTGAGTATGCGCAGCCCAACTACATCCTCAGCATTTATCCGACGAGCACTCTTGAAGATCCTCCGATTCCGGGTTTTCCCGGCGGCGGTGGCGGCATCCCCTGCATTCCTGGAATGGACATTCCCGGTTGCGATCCGAATGCCGAGATTCCCGGGCTTCCGGGCGGCGGAGGCGGTGGTGGCGGAGGCGGTGGAGTTCCGTGTTTGATTCCCGGTATTCCGTTTCCTCCCGGCTGTGAAGATTCCGGGACTCCTGGGAATCCTCCCGGCGACCCCGGGACTCCCCCGAGCGATCCAGGAACTCCGACGAACCCTCCGGCGAATAAACCGGCTCTTCAGCCGGCTCCCGCTGAGGTGAATCCGCCGGTCGTGGACCCTGATCTGGATAAGGCCTACGGCCTTGAAAAAATTGGCGCCAGAAAAGCCTGGGCTGAATGGCAGGGGAGCAAGGAGTTCATCGTCGCCGATATCGACACCGGTATCGATTACAACCACGAGGACCTCTCGTTCAACGTTTGGAGAAACCCGACGCCGTCTGAAAAGAACGACGTGGCTGGCTTTGACTTCGTCCACAACGACGGTCTTCCTTACGACGACAATCAGCACGGAACACATACTTCCGGGACCATCGGCGGTGTCGGTGGAAACGGAAAAGGCGTCTCGGGTGTCGCTCCGCGTGTCTCGATCATGGGGCTCAAATTCCTCTCTGGCGAGGGGAGTGGAACGACTGCTGACGCGATTCGCGCGATTGATTATGCGATCGAGCATGGCGCGAAGGTCATTAGCGCGAGCTGGGGCGGTCCTGGCGACGACGGCAATAAAGCCCTTTATGACTCTATTGAACGGGCCAAGGCAAAGGACGTTTTGTTCGTGGCGGCTGCCGGTAACGAAAGTAAGAACAACGATATCCCGAGCCAGGCCTCCTATCCTGCTGCTTTCGATAACGACAATCTGATCGCCGTCGCAGCGACGGATAAGAACGATTCCATGGCATTCTTCTCCAATTACGGTGAAAAGACGGTACACGTCGCGGCTCCGGGCGCGAACGTCTACAGCCTGATCCCCGGGAACAAGTATGCCGCGTTCTCCGGAACTTCGATGGCCTGCCCGCACGTTGCAGGCGCAGCCGCCTTGCTGTGGTCCAAGAATCCTACTTGGAATTACAAAAAGGTGAAGCAGGTCCTGATGGACACCAGCGATAAATTGTCTTCCCTGAAGGGCAAGACAATCAGCGGTGGACGCATCAATGTCTTGAATGCACTGCACTCGACGGACTGAATCGGCTTAGACTTGTTCTAGGCTGAGGCCACGGATTCGGCTAAGCGTGGGGGCTTCGAAAGAAGCCCCCATTTTTTTTGCTATTCCAATAACGGCGCCGGAAGGAGCCGATCCCTGAGCTCCTTCCGGCAGTTCGTCCCCTTATAGCTTATGACAACGCTCGGCCCGCCGGCCTCGCTGTCACAAGCTTTGTAATCTCATCCTTGAGTGGCTGACCTGGCTTTCACGTCCTTGTGAAAGCGCGCGATTCCCCAGCTTCATGCGAGGCGGACTCTCGTACCAAGGCTTTTCGGCTTATGGCCGTCAATGTGGACGTGCTCACGGCGCTCCTGGTCTTCCTTGCAGTGAACGCACAGTGTAGCCGTCGGCCGTGCTTCAAGCCGCCGAAAATCGATATCTTCGCCGCACTGTTCGCATTCGCCGAAGGTTCCGTTGGAAATTCTTCGAAGTGCTTCATCGATTTTCTTGAGAAAGAGCGCTTCACGGTTCCGGAGGCGCATCCGCATGGAAGTTTCCAATTCCGAGGAAGTGATATCAGCCTCATCCGGCAGGTCGTCCTGGTTCAGGTTGAAATCCTCGTTCACAACTCTTCCTGAATAGATCAGATTGCGGCGTTGTTCTTCGAAAAGGCCTTTGAACTTCAGAGTCAATTCCTTATTCATATACTTCTCCTGACACATGGTCCTGTGTTGTTCGAGGGAGTCCGTTCCCTCGGGCTTGCCGGCCAGGCGCGACGGTTCCCCGGCGAAGGCGGCAAATCAATTTGTGATTTAGAAGGCTCTCAGTAGCGCTGAGGGAATGGGAAGAATCCGTCAGCGGCTAAGCTGGAGCGGATAATAAAGAAGTATGCGAATGGGTTCGCAAATCGAGCATCCAGCTCTTTCGCTTGAAAGCCAGCTTTTGGTGATTGATTTTTCATGACCGGCCTCCTTTCTGAGAGAAGGGTTTCTCTCACAACATCCGAAAAGAAGAGATTGCGAGCGTTGTGCCACGCCTAAAACGATAGTCATTTCAGACAAGATGGTATTATCCGACGATTTTGATTTGGATTTGGGGCCTGAAAGAACCACCCGAAGGCGGTGCAAATGGGGGCACCGGGGTTATTCCGGAGTCACAATGATCCCAAATGGGTCATCAGTATTTCGAGTCCCTTGATGTAGGATTTCCACCCCAGGCCACTGATCTGCTTGATGCAAACTGGCGCGATTACAGAGATTCTTCTGAATTTTTCCCGCTTTGTCAGGTCGCTTAGATGCACTTCAACGGACGGTAAATCGACGCCGCTGATCGCATCGCGAATGGCATACGAATAGTGGGTGTAGGCGCCTGGGTTAATTACGATTCCATCGGCCCACTTTCTGTTCTCGTGAATAAAGTCGATGAGGTTTCCTTCGCAGTTCGACTGAAAAATCTTCAGTTGCGTCTTGGTTTGTCGCGCGAACTTCCTGAGTTCGCCATTGATCTGCGCCAATGTCAGTCTTCCGTAAACGTGGGGCTCACGTTCGCCGAGAAGGTTTAGGTTCGGCCCGTGAATCACGAGGATGTGGCGGTTGGCCATGCTGGACTCCTTCAGTGAATACCGATTGAACGTAGTGCTCGAGAAATCTCGGCCGGTGTAACGCTCGTATCCAAAACAGTCGTGCCGATATCCTTCAGGAGGACGAAGCGAACTTTTCCTTCGGCTTTCTTCTTGTCCAAGCGAACCGATTCCGAGATCTGTTTTGCTCTCACGGACTTCGGAATTGGCGGTACCGGCACACTCGAAAGAAATCGGTCGATCCGTTTCTGAACCCTTGGCTCAAGATGCCCTTTCATCACGGATAGGGCGGCCTCGACGCGCATACCGAGCAGAACGGCTTCGCCGTGCCGATAATAACCGTAACCTGCGCGTGTCTCGATCGCGTGGCCGACCGTATGCCCGAAATTGAGGACTTCGCGCGTCCCCTTCCGATCGAGCTCGTCTTTCTGAATCACTCCTGATTTGAGAATAGCGCATCTTGAAATGGTCGGAAGGGCGATTTTCGGATCAAGCTCGAGCAACTGCTTCCAATTTCGCTCCAGAAGAGTGAAAAGCTTCCGGTCGTAGATCACGGCGTACTTGGCGATTTCGCCGAATCCGGAAACCCGATCACGAGCGGAAAGGGGAAGGAGGAGGTCAAGATCGCAAAGCACCAGTCGCGGCTGGTGAAAAACCCCGATCAGGTTTTTACCTGATTCGTGATTCATACCTGTTTTCCCGCCAATCGCGCTATCGACTTGAGCAAGGAGGGTTGTGGGAATATTGATCCATTCCAATCCACGGAGAAAAGTTCCCGCGACAAAGCCAATCGCATCGCCGATGGATCCTCCTCCAACGGCGACGATGACGGAATTACGATCCGCGCCCGCGCGGAGGAGACTCCCATAAAGGGGATAGAGGCCCTTGAAGTCCTTGACCTGTTCGCCGCCGGGGACGAAAAACGCCTTGGTCTTCCACCCGGCATTTCTAAAAACCTTCTCGATGCGCGGAAGCACGCGCTTCAGTCGCGCGTCCGCGAAAAAGAAAGCTCGCCTTTCTTTATACCCTTTCAGCGGCAGGGTAGCGTTATCGCGGAACAGGTGGTGACCTATGCAGACGTCGTAACTACGGCCGTCGAGCGCGACGTGAATGCGTTTCATATGAAGATGCTATTTTATTTGCGGGGCCTCGGCAACACTGAACGAGGAGTTTTCGCCGTAGGAGCGCGGCCACGATTTGCGGTGGCGTCAGTTCGTCGGTACTGATCGACAGATTTGCGGCCCTGTAGGACTTCTGCCGTGCTTTAAGAAGGTCACGAATTCGGGCCTGTGCTTCTTTCTTCGAGAGGCCCTTGAGTAAGGGCCGCCTTCCGCGCTGTCTTGCCGCGCGCGTGAGAACTGTTCGCGCCGTGATCTTCAGATGGATGAGGAGTCCGGAACTCCTGACCGAACGAAGATTCGCGGGATCGAGGAGCGCGCCGCCTCCCAGGGCGATGACCCGGTGGTTGAGTTTTGAGCATCTGGCAATCTCCCGGGATTCAGCCTCGCGAAAGGCCTTTTCGCCGAGTTCTTCAAAGATTCGTGAAACGGGGAGACCGAACTTTTTTTCAATCCGTTCGTCGATATCAACGAAGCTCCATCGGAGTTCCCGGGCAAGCTGGTGCCCGATGGTACTCTTGCCCGCGGTCATGAAGCCCGTTAAATAAACGTTCGCTTTAGCGGGTGTTTTCATTCCAGTCACGAAGACGCGGGAGAATCTCGTTCATCGAGTCCCCGCCGAATTTGACAAGAAGCTCTTCGGCAAGAACCAGGGCGAGAAGGGATTCTCCGATCACGGCAGCTGAAGGAACGGCGCAAACGTCGGAACGCTCGACGTGAGCTTGCTCCGGAGCTCCGGTTTTGAGCATGACCGAATGAAGCGGTCGCATCAGTGTCGCGATCGGCTTCATCGCCGCTTTGATCACGATCCATTCGCCCGTCGTCATCCCTCCTTCGATTCCGCCGGCCCTGTTTGTTTGACGGCGCGCGAGGCCGGGAGTGCGGCCGGGAAAGAGTTCGTCGTGCGCCTCCGAGCCTAAAACGCGGGCCGAATCGAATCCGAGTCCGATCTGCACGCCCTTGATCGCGTTCAGACCCATGAACGCCTCGCCGATCCTTCCCCCGAGGCGACGATCCCAGTGAACGTGACTGCCCAATCCGAGCGGAACACCGGAGGCGATAATCTCGAATACCCCGCCGAGAGAATCTCCCTTTTGCTTCGCCGAGTCGATCTCCGCGACCATCCGTTCCGAGGCGCCGGAATCGAGACATCGAACGGGCGAGGCGTCCGCGATCCGATTGATCTCCTCGACCCGATCTGTTGTGATTTCCGCCGCGGCTTCGACGGAACCGATCTGCGTAATGCGGCTCGCGATTTCAATTCCACATTCCTGAAGAAAGTTTCGTGCGACCGAGCCGATAGCTACCCTCATCGCGGTTTCGCGCGCGCTCGCGCGCTCGAGGATATTCCTCATATCGGCGTGGCCGTACTTGAGCCCTCCCGCATAATCGGCGTGCCCGGGGCGGGGTACTTCGAGCTGACGCTCGGCGGGAAGCTCCGTCGCTTCGGGCTGCATGATGTTTGCCCAGTTTTTCCAGTCCTTGTTCTCGATCAGGAGCGCTATTGGGCTTCCGATGGTTTTGCCGTGTCTTACGCCGGAGAGTATTTCAACAGCGTCGTCTTCCATTTTCTGGCGTGCCCCGCGTCCGTGCCCCAGTTTTCTGCGCCTCACCTCGGCCTGGATTTGGTCGCGCGTGAGTCCCAGTCCGGACGGCATTCCCTCGAGAATTCCAACCAACGCTTTGCCGTGAGACTCACCCGCGGTGAGATACCTTAAGTGCATCGGTCTATTCTCCTTAAACGCTGCTTTAGGAACTTTTTCAGGGCTGCTTTTGTTTCGTGTTTCCGGGGCATTTTTCCGAACCAGAGTTCCCAGGTTCCGATCGCCTGCCAGACCAGCATATCGAGTCCGCCAATCGTCTTCAAACCCGCGGCTGAAGCCTTCTTGAGGAATGGAGTCTCTTCGGGCCGGTATACCAGATCGAACGCGGCCCCGTTTTTGTCGCGGGGGAAAGAAAAGGCTCGGCTTCTCGGGAATCCGGTCATTCCAAGCGGAGTGGCATTGACCCAGAGGCCAATTTCGCGATCTCGCGGAAAGGCATCCCAAGCGACGACATGGTATCGCGTTTTTGAAAAACATGTCTCGAACTTCTTCGCGAGTTCCCTCGCGCGCCGGGGTGTACGGTTCACGATCCAAACATCTTTTGCGCCAAGAATGCCCATCGCGTATGCGACAGCTTTAGCCGCTCCTCCGGCACCGTACAGCGCTACTTCACGCCCGCGAATCCGGACGTGAGCTTCCCGGAGGGTTTGAATAATTCCGAGAACATCTGTGTTGTATCCAATCAGCTCGCCGCTCCTGTTGTGAACGACATTGGCCGCTCCAATGACCCGGGCTTCGTTAGAAACCCTGTCGAGACACGCAATCACCTTTTCCTTGTGGGGAATGGTTACGTTGCAGCCCACGAAATCGAGAGAGCGCAAGAGACCGAGTGCCCGCTTCAGCTCCCCGGGTGCGATATCCAGGGCATCGTATTGGATCTCCCGGCGGAATCGACGGGAAAGGAAGCTGAAGATGGCGGGTGACAAGGAATGAGAAACCGGATGGCCGATCAAAGCCGCGACCTCGGATGCCGTGCCTTGTCCAGCTGCGGTGCGGGAAAGTTTACGCACGGCTGAGCCGCCTTAAAACCTCGAAGAACTTTGGATACGAGATCATCACGCATTCGTGATTCTCAATCTCGGTCGTGCCCTTCGCAATCAGGCTGGCAACGGCGAACGACATCGCGATCCGGTGATCGTCAAAGGAGTTGATGACCGCGCCATTCAGTTTCTGGGGTCCGGTGATCGAGTAGCCGTCCTTGAAGGTCTCGATTTTTGCCCCCATCGCGCGAAGGTTGGTGGCGACCGCTTCGAGCCGGTCACTCTCCTTGACGCGTAGTTCTTCGGCTCCGTGAACAATCGTGGTGCCTTCGGCCTGAGAGGCGACGATCGCCAGGAGCGGCACCTCATCGACCATCGACGGAATCTCTTCGGGGCTGACTTCGGTCGCCCGGAGCGACTGGCAGGTCACCCGGATATTTCCGATCGGCTCGGGGCTCTCACAGGTGATTTCTTCCTCGATTTTCGCGCCCATCCTGCGGAGGACTTCAAAGAACCCGGTTCGCGTCGGATTGAGACAAACATTTTCGATTTCGACCATTCCACCCTTCACGATCGAAGCGGCTCCCATCCAGAATGCGGCAGAGGAGGGGTCACCCGGCACTCGGACCGGACTTGCGGTCAGCTTTTGTCCGCTGGTGATTGAAATCTCCGAAGCCGTTTTTCGGATTCGGACCCCGAAGTGAGGGAGCATCCTTTCGGTGTGGTCACGTGTCCCGATCGAGCCCCGAATGGTCGTTGTGCCGCTTGCATAAAGACCGGCGAGAAGAAGCGCGGTTTTGACCTGGGCGCTCGCGACTTTAAGATCGTAATCGACACCGACCAGATTCGTGCCCCGAATCGTGACCGGCGCGAAATCGTCTCGGGTAAGCTCGATTTGGGCGCCCATTTTCCTGAGCGGCTCGGCCGCGCGCTTCATGGGTCTGCGCTGTATGGATTGATCGCCCGTCATTCTGCTCGAAAAACTCTGTCCCGCGAGCAATCCCATCATCGTCCGAATGGTTGTTCCTGAATTTCCGCAGTCCAGAATTTCCTCGGACGCATGAAGACCATGGAGTCCCCGGCCCGTCACAAGGACCCGATCCTGCGTGCGTTTGAACTCAGCTCCCAGAGCCCGGAGACAAAGCTCCGTGGACCGGACATCGCCGCTATCGAGAAGGTTACTGACTTCGGTTGTTCCGTCGGCAATCGCGCCGAAAATCAGGGATCGATGAGAAACAGACTTGTCTCCGGGGATACCGGTTTTTCCTGAAAAACCTGAAACGCTGTCGAGTTTGATTCTCATACCGTATTCCTGACCGAAGGTTTCGCGCCGGGTATGGTTTTTCCAAGAGCCGGGGCAAGTGAATGAAGACAGGCCATGATCTTCTCGAAATCGTGCGGCTTCAATGCCTGGGCTCCGTCGCAAAGCGCGTTCTCGGCGTCGTCATGAACGTCGATCATGACGGAATGGGCGCCTGCCGCAAGAGAGGCGAGCGTCATCGGTTCAATCGCGTCTTTTCGGCCGGTCCCGTGGCTGGGGTCGATGACGATCGGGAGATGACTTAGGTTTTTGATGACCGGGATCGCGCTTAGGTCGACGATATTTCGCGTATATTTCGAGTCGAAGGAACGGATTCCGCGCTCGCAGAGCATCACGTTCGTGTTTCCGCCGCGAAGGATGTACTCCGCTGCCATCAGCCATTCATCAATCGTCGCGGACATGCCTCGTTTGAGCATGACGGGCGTTCGGGTTCTTCCGACTTCCTTCAGGAGCGGAAAGTTGGACATGTTCCGGGTCCCGATCTGAATGATATCGGTAAATTCGCAAATAGCATCGAGATCCCGTATATCGAGAGCTTCGGTGATGATCGGAAGCCCGGTCTCTTTTCGGGCTGTAGCCAGGATTTTCAAACCTTCGTTTCCGAGTCCTTGGAAAGCATAAGGCGAGGAGCGGGGCTTGAAGGCGCCGCCCCGGAGAACATTCGCGCCCGCTTTCTGGACAGCCTTGGCGATGCGAATCGTCTGTTCTTCACTTTCGACGGCGCAGGGTCCTGCCATAACGATGAAATTGTCCGGTCCGAAGGTGACGTTTCGAACTTGGATGATGGTGTCTTCCTTCTTGAATTCGCGCGCGACGAGAGGAAACGGCTTTGATACCGAAATGACGTCTTCGACACCTTCCAATTTCTTGAAGTCCTCGGGATCAAGTTGGGTGTCATCTCCGATCACGTTGATCGTGACTTTATAAACGCCATGGATGACATGCGGCTCACACTTCGCCGCGCGCACCCGGTCGATCGCGTGATTGAGCTGTTCTTCGGTGTATCCTTTTTTAAAAATAATCAGCATGAAAGCTATCCTTTCCTTCGGATCGATAATCCTGGTTAGAGTTTTCTTCGTGAACCGGTGAGTGCCTGACGAAAGCGGCGTGCCTCGTCGAATCGGGTTTTGAAACCTGTTTTCGCGATTACCGCGCGGATTTCCGCAAGCTCCTGCATTTGAGCCGAGAGCACCGCCCGGATAAAATCAGAGTTGGTGGCGGCGATGTCTTTCCACATCCGGTAGTCTGATTCCGCCAACCGTGTCATGTCGAGAAACGCCGGACCGTGAAGGACCGGTTTGCCTTTCAGGAGTTTTCGAGCGTTGAGCGCCAGCGCGACTGAAAGGAACTGCGGTACGTGGCTCGTAACCGCGAGACAACGGTCATGCTCTTCGGGTTTCATGACCACCGGAATCGCGCCTATCGCCAGGACGAACTGTCGGGCGATCTCAAACGGCGAGAGTCGGCCGGGGGGACTCGTGCGCGCGCGGGGCTCGGGTACGAGCACGAAGGGCTTGCCCCAAAAAATGCGGGGATCGGAATTCGCAGCGCCGGAAACGCACTTTCCGGCCAGGGGATGGCCGCCAAGGAAAGTCACGTCTCGAGGAAGCACTTTCCAGGCAGTTCGGCAGATCTCCCGTTTCGTGCTGCCGAGATCCAATATGATCGAATTCGGGCGAAAAAACGCGTGCTCCTTATTCAGAAGCCGGATAATCGCCTGAACGGGAAGCGCCAAAATGACCAGATCCGCATTCAGGGCTCCCCGTGGGGATGAACAGAGATGATCGACTGCCCGCGGACTGGCGGGTCTTGCATCGTATCCTATGATCCGAATATCTGGTTCAGCGGCTTTCAACGCGCGGACGAATGACGTTCCCATCAGTCCGAGTCCGAGGACGGAGATCGTGAAGTTTTTAAGCTCGGGTGCGAGCCCGATCTGATGTGACGCCGCCTCTTCGTATTCCCGGCATTCCTTGATGATGTTCGCGAAGATATTCTGAATGGACGCGGCCGGAAGTCCCGAGCCTTGGTTCAAAGTCTCCACGCGGGAGAGCACCGCCGCCTCCCGCTGTTGATCATAAACAGGAACGCCGTGCCGCCGCTTCCAGGCTCCGACCAAAGCCGCGGCGCGCGCCCTTTCGCCGATCAGGCGGACCAATTTCTCATCTATAGCGTCAATTTTCTGCCGTAGACCGGCCAAATTAACGCTTCGCGTTTTTTGATTCATAAGAAAAGCCAGCTTGGCTCTTCTTATCGTAATGGAAGAAGTGCATCTTGAGAAAAGAAATGACTGTCGACCGTTCGAGCGCAGTTCTGGATTTACAGCTCGGCGAAGGTTCAGGCGAACTTGCGCGAGAAGGTGTCTCCCAAACTCTTGTGTTCGCGTCCGGACGCCGTAAGGACTTCCTGGCGTTCCTGTTCTTCCTTGCAGCTGACGCAGAGAGTTGCAGTCGGGCGTGCTTCAAGCCGGCGAAGCTCGATGTCCTCGCCACATTCTTCGCACTCTCCGAATGTTCCTTCTTCTACGCGCTTCAGGGCTTCGTCGATCTTCTTGATGTACAGCATCTCGCGATTACGAAGGCGCATTCTCATGGACTGCTCGATGTCCGTGGTCGCCTGATCGAGTTCATCGTAACGATCATCGGAGCAGACGCCGAAGTCTTCACGGATAATCCGGTCGTTGAATAAAATGCTTCGGCGCTGAGTTTCAAAAAGTTTCCTGAATTTATTCAGCTTGTCTTTTCTCATTTTTGTTCCCCTCTCGACTTATTAAGACTGCACTCCCAAACGGTTCCCATACTACGATTTCAATTCCTGAATCACTCGCTGACTGATGGCCTGAAGGGTCTCCATAACCCCTTGGCCCCGATTCGCCACCGCTTCGAAAAAAGGTCGGCGCATCGAATTGAAAGTTGCTTCGAGCTCCTGAATCGGCACGACTCCCTGCAGATCCCGCTTGTTGTACTGAAATACCAGGGGGAGTTTGCCCAGGTCGTATCCCTGGCGCTCCAGCCCTTTTTCCAACGACTCAAAACTTTCGATATCGGCTTCCATTCTTTCGAGCTGGCTGTCGACCACGAAAACAATGCCGTCAACGCCTTTCAGGATGAACTGGCGCGAGGTTTCGTAGAACGTCTGGCCGGGAATGGAATACAAATGGAATCGGGTTTTGTAGCCGTGAACTTCGCCCACCGACAGCGGCAGAAAATCAAAGAACAACGTACGCTCATTTTCGGTGCTGAGGGTGACGAGTTTTCCGCGCGAATCGGCCTGGGTGTGCTCGTAAATGTATTGGATGTTCGTGGTCTTTCCGCTCAGGCCCGGGCCGAAGTAGATGATCTTGCAATTAATCTCTTTGCTGGCGTAGTTGATGAAGCTCACGTCATCTCCATCCGGTTTTCGAGCGCCTTGCCGATTGTTTGGCGGTCCGTGTATTCCAGCATTCCCCCCACCGGCAAGCCATGTGCGAGTTGTGTTACCCGGAGGCCGCTTGGCTTGATCAATCGCGAGAGATAGAGCGCGGTGGCTTCGCCTTCAACACTGGGATTCGTGCCCAAGATCAATTCCTGAACGGGGCTCTGATCCTGATTCAGACGGGCCAGGAGCTCCCGGATTTTGAGTTCTTCGGGACCAATGCCGTCCAGGGGGGAGAGGGCGCCGTGTAAAACATGATATACGCCGCGGAAAGCCCCGGTCTGTTCGATCGAAAAAACATCCGACGGACGTTCAACGATGCAAATGATGGCTCGGTTGCGGGTCGGGTCGGTGCAAACCCGACAAACCGGAAGTTCGGTGAAGGTGAAGCACTCGGTGCAAAGCCGGATCGATGTTTTAGCGTTGAGTACGGCTTCGGAGAGGGCCTTGGAATAGGATTCATCCTGTTTCAGGATAAAATAAGCCAGGCGGGTGGCGGTTTTTTCTCCGATTCCGGGGAGTTTCGCGAGTTCGAAAATGAGTTTCGAAACGGGATCATGATGAGTGGTCATCTGAGCCTCCTTTCGAATCCGATGAATCAGAGTCGCTCAGCTCGATCGGGCCCAGTTCGCCGCCGAAGAGTGACTTCGCTTCGCGAATAATGGGATGATTATGGACGGCCTCTTTGGCTGAGTGCTCACGAGCCAGCCGCTCGCGTTCACGTTTGCTCGCGAGGCTCTCTCCGCCGTCTTTGAGTTCGATCTGGATCCTTATCGCGCGGCCGAAGTATTCTTTGGAAAAACTCTGAAGCTGTTCCTGGTAAACGCGTGATTGCAGCTGATCGCGATAGTGACTGCTCTGAGCTGGATAGCAGATCGTTAATTCACCCGATTTTTCCAGCTGGCCCGGGTCGAGGTCTTCGCAACTGCCATGTTCCAGCATCGAAGCGAGGAGGGGGCGGGTCTTCCGGGTGTGTTCGATGAAGCCGGGCCAGGACTTCTCGCTGGTGGTCTTGATCGGTGCCGTTACAATGGGCGCCGGAGTGGCCGGGATCGGCTGCGGCTGGGCGGCGATGGCTTTCGTTCCGGGAAAACCGGATCCCGTCGCTCCCGGTTGAACCGGCTGGGCCGGTAGTTCTTCGGCGTAAACCAAAGCGTCCGCTGTTGCGCATTTCACGAGAAGAATATCGAGGATCACTTTCGGTTGCGGTGACCGGGCGATCCACTCGAGTCCATGATGCAGGACCTGGAAAATCAGCTCGATCTCCTCGAGAGGGCGAAGTTCGGCGATCGCGCGAAGTTCTTTCGATTCGTCTTCTGAAAGCTGAAGCATCGCGGAATTCGAGGCGCCGACTTTCGCAAGTACGGCTCCATGAAGGAATTCGATCAGCGTACGGGTGAGAACGCGGAAATCATGTCCGCGTTGATAAGCCTGATCGACGAGCGCGAGCGCATCGAGAGGCTTGCGTCCGAAGACGCCGGCGAGAATCCCCAGAACGGTCTGTCCCTCGATCAATCCGATGCTATCGCGCACGGACTGAACAGAAATCCTGTCGCCCGAGAACGCGATCACCTGATCGAGGAGCGACAGTGCGTCGCGCATGCTGCCCTCGGCGGCACGGGCGATCAGCGCCAGTGCGCCCGGCTCCGTTTGAATGCCCTCGGCCGTCGTGACCTGGATCAGGCGATTCTGGATTTGCGTGAGAGTGACGCGACGGTAATCAAAACGTTGGCAGCGTGAAAGAATGGTTGCCGGAATTTTGTGCGGTTCGGTCGTCGCAAAAACAAAAATGACATGTGGAGGCGGTTCTTCGAGAGTTTTTAGCAAAGCATTGAAGGCCGCGGTTGAGAGCATGTGCACTTCATCGATGATGTAGATCTTCCGGCCGCCAGTGGCGGGGAGGAATTTCGCATTTTCGCGGATCTCGCGAACCGCATCGACGCCGTTGTTTGAGGCGCCGTCAATTTCGATGACGTCCACGCTGTTGCCGGCCGTAATTTCCTTGCAGCTCGCGCAATCATCGCAGGATCGCAGCCAATTACCCTGCTGCTGTTCGTCAGTACTGAGGGGCGTGCTAGCGGGCGGAGCGGCCTCGGAGCGGGTGTGCTCGCAGCGGATCACTTTCGCGAAAATCCGGGCGATGGACGTTTTCCCGATTCCCCGTGACCCGGTGAATAAATAAGCTTGGTGAATCCGTTTGGCTTGAATCGCGTTCATGAGCGTGCGCACGATGTGACCTTGTCCGACAATGTCTGCGAACTGCGCCGGGCGCCATTTTCTAGCGAGAACTACGTACGAATTCACTACCCAGAACCCCTGCCCCACTTCTGATTTGAAAGAGGGCCACACCTTACAGTGCCTAAATGAGATAAACAAGCGTAAACATTCATCTTTTGCTGCACGCTGTTAGCGCGGCGCGTGATTACTGATTTCGCTAGGTTACGGGTGAAAAATCAGGCCGTCGGTGCCGGGGCTATACTTCCGACGAGCGAAATTTTTTCGTGCGCCAGGTTCGAAAGAAGTTTCTCGTGAAAATCCGATAGCGCTGGTCCCGTGTCATCGGTGCTTGAAACCCAGAAGCCAATCGAGATCACCTGGTGACCATCGTTCAGGGCGGAGAGATGGACCCAGCGTCCCATATCTTTTCTCGCTTTTTCGGTCTCATCGATGGTCGCGAGGCAAACCGCTTTGACTTTAGCGAAAGGGAAAGCGCAGGAGACCTGAACCTTCGTGGAACATGTCACCTCAGCCGATGGCAACGAGAGATTCATGATCTTCGTATTGACCAGTTCCGTATTCGGTACGATCAGCGTGTTTCCGTTTCCAAGACGGATGCGGGTGCTGCGAAGTCCGATCTCTTCGACGGTCCCAATACTGCCGGAAAGGTCGATCCGATCACCCGGACGAAGATTGCGGTCAATGATGAGAGTGAATCCCGAAATCATGTTGGAGAGGGTATCCTTCGCCGCCAACCCGACGGCCAAAGAACCGACTCCGAGGGCGGTCACGAGCGACATCACGTCGTAATTGAAATGCTTCAGGATCATGATCCCGCCCGTCGCAAACATGAAAAGCGTGATCACGTTGCGCATGAGCGGAATGAATCCTTGTTGAAGAGTCGTCGACTGATTTGAACGATACGCGCCCCATTCAACGCTGATCAGGGCCGCGCGGCGGATCAGGCCGAGCAGAATCAGAACGCCCAGGATGTAAACCACGCTTTCCAGCCATGCGGCTATTTTCGGATTTAGCGGGGCGACTTCGATGAAAAGTTTGAAACCGATGAGGTAAATCAGATTCGAAATGGAGGGTGCGAGCTGAGTCAGGAACTTCCAGCGCTTCTTTCCCAGCCAGTGGAGAAATTCGCGAGAGAACGCCGTTGCGATCAACATGGCGGCAATCACGCCGAATGCGTGGAGCCATTCAGATAATAAATTCGAGTCTTCCCAGGGATTCATGGAAATCGGTTATCACAAACCACCGGGAGCTGGCCAGAGGAGCGGCGAATCGCCCGGCCGATTTTAGAATTGAATTGAAATCGGCCCGTTCGAATGCCAAACTTCGGCGCGAGGATTGAGGGTGCCTTTGTTGAATCAGTACCGGCTGCATACGAACCTGGGATCCATTACCGCGTTTTGGAATGATCAATTCCTCACGCGAATCGATGTTCAGCCCATTTCGGCTTCGAGCGGGCGGGCCGGTCTTGCCGTCAGGTTAATCGGAAAATCTCGAATGAAGGGGCGTCAGGCGGAAACGCCTATTCCGGGTTTTGTGCAGCGGTTAATGACGGAACTCAAGGATTATGTTGAAACGGGGAACGTCCTCACGGGGATTCCCTGGGAAAGAATCGAGCAGTCCGCTTGGACACCCTTTCAAGCGTCAGTCTATCGCGCGATCGCGCAGATCCCGCACGGTGAAACCCGAACGTATGCCTGGGTTGCGGGCAAAATCGGGAAGCTCGGAGCCTTCCGGGCCGTGGGACAGGCATTACGTTCGAATCCTTTCCCGATCCTGATCCCGTGTCACCGGGTGGTCTCGTCAAATTCACTGGGTGGTTTCATGGGGTGCGTGGATCCCGCGCTTCCGGAGTTACAGCTTAAACGTGCCTTGATCGCGATTGAAGATCGATATCGCCAGCCCATGTTTCCGTTCGAGGCTTGCGCCATCGGGGTCTCTGCCGTCGGGGGCTTCTGATGAAGAATGAAGTCTCTTTGATCGGGGTGATCCTGGCCGGGTTTCTGGTTGCGATCGGGACGCTTTGGGCATTTCAGCGCGGAGGAAATGATTTCGGGGTTTTCTATCACGCCTGGCAGCTCGTTTTGGACGGCAGGGGGGCGGAGATTTACCATGTCAGTCCTGACCGATTTCTTTACGCCCCGGGGTTCGCCTGGCTTCTCGCGCCTATCGCGCTTCTCCCCAAAGGCGTCGCACTGGCCCTCTGGTGTCTCGCGAAAGCGGCCGTGATCGGCTTTATCATCCGCGAGTTTCCGTTAAAATTGACCCGTGAATCGCTTCCCGCTCTTGGGCTGGGTGCCTGGGGCATTGTCCTGCTCGCACGGCCGCTTTTGATAGATTTCGAATACGGCCAGGTGAATTCCTTCATTTTGGGGGCGTGTGTCTGGGCGCTGCTCGGACATTTTGACCGTTCGAGGCCCGGTTTTCTGGACGGACTGAAGTGGTTCGCGCTTTCGGTAGCTGCCGTCGCGAAAATATTCCCGCTTCCCTTGTTGATCGTGCCGTGGCTCTCTCTGCTGCCGTGGGCTCGCTTCAAAGGAGATGATTCGCCGATCATGCGGCGGAGATACCGGATCGAACGGATGGGCAGCGTCTTGGGTTTTGCGGCCGTTTTTCTGGTTCCCTTTTTCAGCGAGGGAGGGGCGGGGGGCTGGCAGCTGCTTCAGGGGTGGCGCATGGCCTTGATCGCGCGCGGACTCCCTCTCGAATCACACAATCAGAGTTTCACCGCGTTTTTGTACCATTTCTTCAGCGGTCGGCCGACACCGGTGATCGCGGAAGGCGGTGCTCAGCTTTTCTTCGGATTTTCATCCCTTTCAGCGGATGCGATCGCGTGGACGTCCGCCGTCTGGGTGGTTCTGAGCTGCGGGCTCCTGCTTTATTGGATATCGCGAATCAGGGAAAAGGGGCCGCTTCCATGGATCGCCGGCGCGATCGGACTCCTGATCATTCCGTCACACCTTGTTTGGAAGCCTTACTTTGTCATGGGAATTCCGGCCGCGATCCTGTTGCTGCATCGCCTCGGGTCGAGCCGGTTGGGTTTGCTCGGAATTTTTGCACTTTTCGCCCTGATCAATTTGACGGGTTTCGACTTCATAGGACATCGAATGGGGGCGGCATTTGAGGCCGCCTCGACGCTGCTCTGGGCGCACCTTCTCATTCTTGTTTTCGCGCTTGGCCGAATGCCGGCTTTCTTCTGGAAGGTTATGGCTGGGAAATCCCGAGACCTTGCCCGGCGGTCCCCTCGACCTTAGGTGTTCCGTCCGCGCCCTTGCCGCGCGTGAAATCGCGCCAGCTTTTTCCGACGCGAGCCGACCGATCCATCTGAAATCTTTTTACCGCGGTTGAATGCTCCGCAAAGGTGCGGGTGAACTCGTGTGTGCCGTCATTATGCGAAACAAAGAACAGAAACGGGCTCTCAACAGGAAATAGTGCCGCATGGATCGCTTCTTTGCCCGGATTCGAGATCGGCCCGGGGGGAAGTCCGGAAATCGCGTAAGTATTATAAGGCGTCTTTTCCGAGAGATCGGCTTTGTGGAGGTTCCCGTCGTAGCGTTCCCAGATCCCGTAGATCGTGGTCGGGTCACTTTGAAGCCGCATCTTCTTTTTCAGGCGATTGTGAAAAACCGAGCTGATCATCGGTCGTTCCTGTGGGACTCCGGTTTCTTTCTCCACGATCGAAGCGAGTGTGATTGTCTGGTGTCGGCTGAACCCAAGTTCTTTCGCCCGCATCAGTTCGGCGTCACTCCACATGGCGAGGAATCGTCGTACCATCTGCCGGATCATGTCCTCTGCCGAAAGCGAGCGGTTGAAAAAGTAGGTATCCGGAAAAAGGTATCCCTCCAGGTTCGCGATACCGTCGCTCTGATCTCCAAGTAAGGGTCTGAAAAACTCCGGATCCCGGCAAAGTTCGAGGAATCGCTTACGCGTTGTCAGGCGCTTCGACTCCAGGTCTGCCGCGATTTCGTACATGTTTTCCCCCTCTCGAAGAGTTACCTGATGAACGAGACTGATCCCGGAGGTCAGGATCGAGAAGATCTGGATCGGGGACATTGCGGGAGAAAGTTTGTATTCCCCTGCCTTGATATTCTTCCATTGGCGGCTGAGCCTTCCGAGACGGTAAAAAGTTTTGGCGTCGCGGACAACGCCCTCTGATTCGAGAGAGCGGGTGATTTCAAGATTGTTTTGCCCTTTGCGTACTTCGAGGATCACGATCTTATCCGAGCCCGGCTGGGCAGGCTTGAACGCGAACAGGACCAGGTCGCCGAAGGCCAGAGCCGCGGACAATGCCACGGTCAGGAATATGAAACCCACGATGAGTCGACGTTTTTGAAAGGGCATCCTCGTATTTTAAAGCAGAACACGCCCAAATCAACAGAGCCTATTATAGCCGTTTAAAAATAGACGTCCGTCCGGCTTCTTTTTTCTTTACTCGGCCAGGAGAGTTTGCTACCCGACGGGAAGGCGCCGTCGAGGCTGGCCGAAGCAATCCAAAAATGCCGTAAGCCGTATCGGATCCCGCCAGAACTCTTAAACTGGCTAAATCTTTAACACCAAAAGACGATAGGGGAGTACTGGGTCTGATTCGCGAGCGGAAAGCCTATCTGCAGTAATCAATCATACAATCGAGGGAGTTGAATGCATCTTCGGGAATTAAAGGAAAAGAAAATCGGCGATCTCGTCGAGATGGGAAAAGAGCTGGGCATTGAAAATGCCGGCGGAATGCGCAAACAGGATTTGATCTTCGCGGTTCTGCAGAAGAAGGCTGAAAAAGACGAGCATATCTACGCGGACGGCGTCCTTGAGTGCCTCCCGGATGGCTTCGGATTTTTGCGGGCTCCCGATTACAACTACCTGCCGGGACCGGATGATGTTTACGTTTCCCCGTCGCAGATCAGGCGTTTTGGCCTTCGTACGGGCGACACGGTCAGCGGGTCTGTCCGGGCGCCCAAGGAAGGCGAACGTTACTTCGCCCTTCTGAAGGTGGAGCAGGTAAATTTCCAAACCCCTGAGATGAACGCGGAAAAGGTTCTTTTCGATAATTTGACCCCGCTTTATCCGAACAAGCGGATCGATCTCGAATACCAGCCAACCAATTACAGCACTCGTATTATCGACATGATGGTTCCGCTCGGTAAAGGTCAGCGGTGTCTCATCGTCGCACCTCCCCGCGCCGGCAAGACGGTTCTGATGCAGGATATCGCCAACGCGATTACGACGAATCATCCCGAGATCAAGTTGATCGTGCTCCTGATTGACGAACGTCCTGAAGAAGTCACCGACATGCAGCGGTCCGTTAAAGGAGAGGTCGTCAGCTCGACTTTCGATGAGCAGGCCTCCCGTCACGTACAGGTCGCTGAGATGGTCATCGAGAAAGCCAAGCGCCTGGTTGAAAACAAGTACGATGTGGTTATTCTCCTGGATTCCATCACGCGGCTTGCCCGCGCTTACAACTCGGTCGTTCCGCCGTCCGGCAAGATTCTTTCAGGCGGTGTCGACTCCAACGCGCTTCATAAGCCGAAGCGGTTCTTCGGGGCTGCTCGGAATATTGAGGAAGGTGGATCGCTCACGATCATAGCTACCGCCTTGATCGAGACTGGTTCCCGCATGGACGAGGTCATTTTCGAAGAATTTAAGGGAACCGGCAATTCGGAAATCCATCTCGACCGCAAGTTGATGGAAAAGCGTATCTTTCCGTGCCTCGACATCAATAAGTCCGCGACACGTAAGGAAGAATTGTTGCTTCCGAAGGAAATTTTGAATCGGCTCTGGATCCTTAGAAAGGTTCTGCATCCGATGAACACCGTGGATGCGATGGAGTTCCTCCTGGATAAGGTCTCGCATAGTAAGAGCAATGAGGAATTCGTCAAGAACATGAGCGGTCCAACTTGACCTTAACGTAAGCATTTGATACTTCGAGGAACTCTTAAGAGGATTTTATGAAACAAGGCATCCACCCGGAATATAAAGAGACGACTGTCTCCTGCGCATGCGGAAACGTCATTGAGACCCGTGCGACAAAAGAGAACATCAAGGTAGAAATCTGCGCGAGTTGTCACCCGTACTTCACGGGTAAGCACAAGCTGCTCGACACCGAAGGCCGTGTTGAGCGCTTCATTAACAAGTACAAAAAGAAATAAGCAGAGCACCGTCGCACATCAGCTGATGTTTATCGCGAACATGAAACCCCCCGGCCAGTTTACCAGCATTGGTGGGCAAGCTGTTATCGAAGGGGTCATGATGCGTGCGCCGCATTTTATTGCGGTGGCCGTTCGCAAGCCGAATCAGCGGATCGTCATAAAAAATACGCCGTACCTGGGCTTGGCACAACGGTTCCCGGTCTTTCGCAAGCCGGTGCTTCGGGGCATCGTCATGCTGATCGAGTCCATGGTTCAAGGAATCAGCGCCTTGAGCTATTCCGCGAACATCGCGGCTGAGGACGAAACCTCGGGTGAGGAACTCTCGAAGCTGGCGATCGCGCTTTCGATTGCCTCGGCGGTTGTTTTAGGGCTGGCGCTGTTCGTCGCTCTCCCACATCTCTTAACCGCACTGACGACTTCAAGTCAGGTCACCGCGAAAAGCCCATGGTTCCATCTGGTAGATGGGGTTTTCAAAATGGCCATCCTGCTGGCTTATGTCTATCTCATCGCGCTGATGAACGATATTCATCGCGTCTTCCAGTACCACGGGGCCGAACACAAATCGATTTACGCCTTTGAAGCCGGAAAAGAGCTGACGGTTGAGAACGCGCGTCCTTACACCACTTTGCATCCGCGTTGCGGGACGAGCTTCCTGTTGTTTCTCGTTGTGATCAGTATCATCGTGTTCAGCATTGTTTTCCCCCTCTTCGGTTTGACACAATTTTCGACCATTCCGTTCGTGAATCACGCGCTCATGGTGGTTGTGAAAATTTTCCTGATGATCCCGGTTGCGGGGCTCTCATACGAGTTCATCAAGATGTGCGCCTGCAGGATGGATAATGCGGTTTTTCGGGCTATGATTTGGCCGGGCATGGTTCTTCAGCGGCTGACAACCCGGGAACCTTCGGACGACCAACTCGAGGTCGCTCTCGCTTCGCTGAGGCACGTCTTGAGGATGGAAAAAGAGGGATCGGCTTCTACAGAGCAGTCTCCGGAGTTCGAAATTTCTGAATTGGGCGAGATCGGGGTCGTGGCGGCCCAGGTTGCCGAATTTCCCGAACACTGAGAATTCGCTCGAGGATATACAATGTTTCGCAAGCTCGATTCTGTTGAACAGCACTTCCTTGAACTCGAAAGCCGCCTTTCTGATCCCGAAATGGCGAATCGTCCGGCTGAATTCCGGAAGCTTTCCCAGGAACACGCCAGCCTCCAGGAAATCGTCAACGAATACCGCAATTATCGAAAACTGCGTGACGAGCTGGTCGCGAACAAGGAATTGGTCTACGAAACTGATCCCGAACTTTCCGCGATGGCCAAGGACGAAGTGAAGCGCCTGGAGGTCGAAGTAGAGGCATCCAAGCGTAATCTACAGATACTGCTTCTGCCCAAAGATCCGAATGACGAAAAGAACATCCTGCTCGAAATCAGAGCGGGAGCGGGCGGTGACGAGGCGGCTTTGTTCGTCGCCGAACTTTTCCGGCTTTATCAGCGTTACGGTGAGCGACAGGGGTGGAGAGTTGAAGTTCTGTCCGCAAATGCGACGGGCCTGGGAGGATTCAAGGAAATCATCGCCGAAATCACCGGTCAGCGGGTCTACAGCCGTCTGAAGTGGGAGGGCGGCGTTCATCGCGTCCAGCGCGTTCCCGAGACCGAGGCGCAGGGGAGAATTCATACTTCCACGGTGACGGTTGCTGTTCTTCCTGAGGCCGAGGAAGTTGATGTTACGATCAACCCGGTGGACCTCAGGATTGATGTCTTTCGTTCAGGTGGTGCAGGTGGCCAGGGAGTCAACACGACGGACTCGGCCGTTCGAATTACCCATATTCCCTCGGGATTGGTGGTGGTGTGTCAGGACGAGCGCTCCCAACACAAGAACAAGGACAAAGCGATGAAGATCCTGCGCTCGAGACTGTTGGATATCGAAACCGAGCGCGCGGCGAAAACTCACGCTGATGCGAGACGCAGCATGGTGGGAACGGGGGATCGGAGTGAGCGCATCCGTACTTACAACTTCCCGCAGGGACGAATTACTGATCACCGTATTGCAGTGACGCTCTATCAACTTCCCGAGGTCATGGAAGGCAAGATCGACGAACTGATCGGCGCGCTTCAGGCATTTTATCAGATGGAGGCCTTGAAGGCACAAGGCTTGGCTCCCGTGAATTCGATTTCGCAAAGCTAGGATGATCAGAGTGAACAACGATCATCGTCCGAGGACATATTTCGATGCGATTCGGGTTGCGCGGGAAATTTTGACGACCTCTGAATTGGTTCGGGATTCAGGACCGCTGGGTTTGGAAAACCGACTTCAGGGAGAGGCTGAGCAGCTGGTCGCGGCCGCTTACAGGACCGCGAAAGGCCAATCCATTTCACGGATGGATCTTTATGCCAGGGCCAAGGAGGTTTTTCCCGATGACGCCGGTGAAGCCCTCCTTTCAATGGCTGCTCTGCGCGCCGCCGGTCGGCCTCTTCAGCATGTCACCGGGATTCAGCAATTCCTTGATCACGACTATGAGGTGGGGCCCGATGTCCTTATCCCGCGACCCGAGACGGAAGTTCTCGTTACGACCGCGATTCGTGAACTTTCAATATCCGAATCGCCGCCCGTTCTCGGGCTGGAGATCGGATTGGGGAGTGGGGTAGTCTCGATTGAACTTCTCGCAAGATTTCCAGGGTTGAGGATGGTGGGCTCGGAGCTTGTGCGAGAAGCCCGAGCGCGGGCGAGTAAAAATGCGGAACGTGTGCTCGGCGCGAGTCAGAAAACCGCGGAGCGGCTGATGATCGTCGAAGTCGCGAGTCCTCTTTCAGTCTGGGATCCTTTCGAAAGCGCCCTTAAAACTGATCGCGCGGATTTCGTGATCAGTAATCCTCCGTATTTGATTCGCGGCAACGAAGCGGAACCGGATGTCGTCAATTTCGAGCCTGAGGAGGCCTTGTTCGCCCCGGTCGAAGATCCCCTGTATTTCTATCGGATCATCGCCGCGCGAGGGCGCGAGTTTCTTAAGCCAAACGGACGGGTTTTTGTCGAAATTCCACACGAGCGCGCTGCTCAGGTCAGAGAGCTGTTCGAGGGACTTCCCGGCGGCGGGTGGCGAATCAAGGTTCTTCCCGATCTTGTCGGACGCGAGCGGGTGCTCGTTGCGGACATAATGTGATACGGTCTGTTCATGGATAAAATGCGCATTCGCGGCGGAATCGCTTTGCGAGGTACCGTCGAAGTCAGTGGTTCAAAGAACGCGGCTTTACCGATTTTGATTTCCACTTTGCTGACGCCAGAAGCTTGCCGTTTCGAAAGAGTTCCCGATCTCGAGGATATTCAGACCACGCTCAAGCTCCTCGGGCAGATGGGTGCGGCGATCACTCCCGCGTTGGATCAGAACCGGGTCACGGTCAAATGTGACGCGATTTCTTCGCAGGAGGCGCCCTACGATCTGGTTCGAAAGATGCGCGCATCTGTCGTCGTGCTGGGGCCCCTCTTGGCACGCTTCGGAAGGGCGAAGGTCAGCCTTCCTGGCGGATGCGCCATCGGCGCGCGACCGATCAATTTCCATCTGGCCGGGCTGGAACGTCTCGGCGCCGCAGTCGAACTCGATCAGGGCTATGTCATCGCTGAGGCGAAAAGGCTGACTGGGGCTAAAATCGTTTTCGAATTCCCGAGCGTTGGAGCCACTGAAAACGTGCTCATGGCGGCTGTCCTTGCCCGGGGCGAATCTGTTCTCGAAAACTGCGCTCGGGAGCCGGAGATCGTGGATTTGGCCCGCGCGCTTAGGGCCATGGGGGCTGAGATTGAGGGCGAGGGGACCGAGGTGATTCGTGTTCAGGGGAAGGCGGCCCTTCATGGCTGCGACTATCGAATCATGGGAGATCGGATCGAGGCCGGCACTTATCTCGCGGCCGGGCTCGCCACCGGAGGTTCGGTCAAAGTGAATGGGCTTTCGCCGACTTACATGGATTCGATTCTTGCCAAATTCGAGGATGCGGGTGCGAAAGTCGTGCGTGAGGCCGATGGGGTTCAGGTGATTGCGGTGACACGCCCGCGGCCGATCGATATCAAAACACTTCCTTACCCCGGCTTCCCGACGGACATGCAAGCCCAGTTCATGGCGGCAATGGCTGTTGCCGAAGGGGCTTCGGTCATCACCGAGACTATTTTCGAGAATCGTTTCATGCATGTTCCTGAATTGATTCGCTTGGGGGCTGATATCACCGTCCGAGGTAACAGCGCCCTGATTCGCGGGCGGCCAAAGCTCTTGGGCGCTCCCCTGATGGCCACTGATCTTCGTGCAAGCGCGAGTCTTGTTTTGGGAGGTCTGTGCGCCGCGGGTGAAACCGTCGTAAATCGTATTTATCACCTCGATCGCGGCTATGAGAGCATGGAAAAGAAGCTCGCTTCCCTCGGCGCGGACATCGAGAGAATTTCTTAGCGGGCGTCCGGATTACTGGATTGTGTAATCTTTAACAAAAGCTTAGCATTCTTGACAATCGATGCAGCCTATATTGTGAGCATATGAAGAAAGTACTTCTCGTAGACGACGACAAAGAAAACCTTACCCTGATCGCCCGGATGCTGCAGCCGCATTACCAGACGATCCTTGCGTCCTCCGGAAAAGAAGGTTTGCAGATGGCGATCCGGGATCAGCCGGATCTCGTTCTTCTTGATGTGAATATGCCGGAAATGGACGGGTTTGAGGTTTGTACAAGGCTCCGCGAACAGCCTGGAACGCGCACCATTCCTGTTATTATGCTGACCACGGTCACGGGTCTTGATAGCCGCGTGAAAGGTTTGGATCTCGGCGCGGATGACTATATTGGAAAACCTTTTCAAGCTCGGGAGCTGGTTGCGCGAATCAATGCCAGGCTGCGCCGCAATGAAATGGACCGGCGCGCCGAGAACACGATCGAAGCCGGAAATCTCAAGCTCGACCCGCGAGCCTTTCAGGTCTGGATCGACAGCAAGGAAGTTCATTTGACTCGGATTGAATTCGAGATTCTCCGGTATTTTCTGGAGCACCCAAACCAGGTGATCGAACGAAGCAAGCTTCTCGGCGATCTTTGGCCCGATGCCGTAGTCACGAATCGGACCGTCGACACTCACGTTGCCAACTTGCGAAAAAAGATCAAAGGTTTTTCGGTCCCCTTGGATACGATCTACGGTGCCGGATACATTCTCAAAATGGCTGGACTTTAAAGCTTCTTATTCCGCGCGATGATCGAATATGGCTCCGCGCCTCGCGACTCCGGTTCTTTTCTGGGTTCGGATCGCTGAGTGATAGCTCCTGCTTCCGAGCCATCTCAGGAGCAGGAGACGTTGTTCCTGAAAAACCGCGATCAGCTGAATCAATGTTTGCGCAACACTTGTTCCCGGCGGTTTCACCGCGGCTGTGGGCTCGGTCGCCGGTGTTAAAGGTGGTTTGTTTCGGTGCGCATCCAGTTGGATGACCTGTCCGGGCTGCTGGTCCTTTTTCTGTTTTTGCTGGTCGCCTTCGTTTTTGGTCAGCTTTTGACCTGGCTGATATTTTTCGAAGCCTTCGGTCGACTGGCCTGGCCGGGAACTGGAGTGCACAGTTGTCCGCCGGTTTGAGGAAATCGGGGCAATAAACTCACTGAGAGCCGCTGATATTCTTGGAAGCACGCTCCATCCGATTCTGCCGAGAGGCGAAAACGCGGAGGCCCCCATGCGCCCATGGGAGAACCTACAGTTCCGCTTAATTGCTTATCGGTTTTTGAGCGAAGAACTTGAGTTAAATCTTATCTCCCTTGAAATGTTTGCTTTTTCTAGTTATTCCAGGCAGATAAGCTTCATTGACAAGTCAACGCCTGCGATGTTAGCAGAGATGATCTTCTACAACGACCTTCTATTAAGAAAGAGGTGCGAGAGGTGCAAGACTCATGAGCTCTACAGTGGATTTGTTTGATAAGTGTTTGGCTTTCGAAGATGCAAAGCGGGTTCAGGCTGCCGGGGTTTACCCCTTTTTCAGGCCGATTGAGTCCACGATTGGTTCGAGTGTTGTCACCCATGGCAAACGCCGCGTGATGATCGGATCCAACAACTACCTTGGATTGACCCATCATCCGCGCGTTCAGGCTTCCGCGAAACGTGCTATTGATCGCTTCGGTACCGGATGCACGGGTTCCCGGTTTTTGAACGGAAATCTTGTCCTTCACGAAGAGCTGGAGGAACGTCTTGCCGCGTTCCTTAATAAAGAGGCTTGCCTCGTTTTCAGTACGGGCTTCCTTTCAAACCAGGGTGCGATTTCGGCCATCATGGGCCGCAATGACGTTATTTACAGCGATCGTGAGAATCACGCCTCGATCATCGAGGGTACCCGGGTTGCCGTAGGCGATACGCTCAAGTTCAAACACAACA
>DATDSK010000060.1:0-3714 GCA_035291325.1 Bdellovibrionota bacterium
CCCGTCAGAACGCGTTGATTCAGCTCAGTTCTCACTTTTTATCCTTCCGAATCGCCTGTCGCGATTCCCGTACTCCTCGACCGCCGCCCTCAGGTGTTCCGGCCCGAAATCCGGCCAGCACAGATCCAGAAAGCTGAACTCCGCGTAGGCAGCCTGCCAAAGGAGGTAATTGCTGATTCGTTTTTCACCGCTCGTTCTTATCACCAGATCAACGTCCCGCAACGAGCCAAGATCGGAAGTCCAAAGATACCCGGCCAGGACATCTTCGTTCATCGCTTCCGGCCGCTGTCTCCCGGCAACACAATCTTCGGCGAATCGTTTCGCGGCCCGCACCAACTCGCGTCGTGATCCGTATGAGATCGCGAACGAAAGTTGGAGGCCCGTGTTGTTTTTTAGCAACTCCAGCGTTTCGTTCACGATAGAACGCACCTCGGGTTCCAGCCGCTCGAGTTCCCCGATCACATGAAGCCGGACGTTCTTTTTATTCAGTCCGTCGCGCTCCCGGAGCAGATATTTTTTCAAAAGACGCCAGAGAACGCTGCGCTCCGCTTCGGGACGGGACCAGTTCTCGGTCGAAAACGCATAGAGCGTCAACGCCTTGATCCCGAGCCGCTCAGCTTCCTGAACGATCGGCTTGATTCTCGCCGAACCGCGAATGTGCCCGAAAACGCGCGGATGGTGCCGCCGCTCAGCCCAGCGACCATTTCCATCCATGATGATTGCAACGTGTTTCGGGACGTTTGAAACGGGTCTCGTCACAAAGGCCTAGACAGTCATGATTTCTTTTTCTTTGCCGGCGATGACCTTGTCGATTTCGGCGGTCTTTTCGTCCGTCTTCTTCTGAATTTGATCCATCAACTTCTTGGATTCGTCCTCAGAAATCGTTTTCGCCTTTTCCTGTTTCTTCACGTCCTCGTTGCCGTCGCGGCGATGATTGCGAACCGCGATCTTCGTTTCCTCGCCCATTTTGCGAACGAGCTTCACCATGTCCTTGCGGCGCTCCTCGGTCAGGGCTGGTAACGGAATTCGGATCACCTTGCCGTCGTTTTGCGGGGTCAGGCCGATATTCGAGGCCAGAATCGCTTTTTCAATAGCTCCGACCATTCCTGCTTCCCAAGGAGCGATTTGAATCGTGCGGGCGTCCGGAGTCGTCACGTTCGCCACCTGATTCAGCGGAACACTGGAGCCGTAATAGTCAACATGTACGGTATCGACCAGAGCGGTCGAAGCGCGGCCGGTACGAACCTTGGCCAGTTCCCCTTTCAGCGACTGAATGCTTTTATCCATATTCTGAGTCATCGAATCGAGCACTGCTTTTGACATTTTCGTCTCCTTTATCTGAGCCGTTTAGTGAACCAGGGTTCCCACCGCTTCGCCCTGCACGACCCGTCTCAAAGCTCCGGGCTGGTTCAGATCGAATACGATGATGGGCAACTGATTATCCATGCATAACGAAATCGCGGTCGAATCCATAACCTTCAACCCACGCTGCAAGACATCGAGGTAGGTCAAATCCTCAAACCGTTCCGCCTTTGGATTTTCCTTGGGATCTGAATCGTAAATTCCGTCCACCTTGGTCGCTTTGAGAACGACCTCCGACCCGATCTCCATCGCCCGGAGAGCGGCGGTGGTATCCGTCGTAAAATACGGATTTCCGGTCCCTCCTCCGAAGATGACGACGCGATGTTTTTCCAAATGACGGATCGCGCGGCGGCGGATGTAAGGTTCCGCAAGTTCCTGCATCTCGATCGCGGATTGCACGCGCGTATGAACGCCTTCCTGTTCCAACGCATCCTGAAGAGCGAGCGCATTGAGAACAGTCGCGAGCATGCCCATGTAGTCGGCTGAGGCGCGGTCCATGCCTTCCGTGGCGCCCTTGACGCCTCGAAAGATGTTACCGCCCCCCAGCACAACTCCTATTTGAACGCCCTTCTTGTGGATCTCCTTGATCTCGCTGGCAACCACTTTCAGAATATCGGTATCAATGCCGTATCCCGCGTTACCCGCCAGGGCCTCGCCCGAAAGCTTCAAAAGAATACGCCGGTACGGCTCAGTTCTCTTTATTCCGGGGTCAGCTGACATGAGTCCCTCCAATTTTGGGCGCGATTTTGGACCTATTCAGACCGCTTATTGGGCGGCGTCGTCTTTTTGTGCCTCACCCAGAACGAATCGTGCAAAGCGACGAATCGCGATGTTCTCGCCCAGCGTGGCGATTGTTTCCTTCAACAGCTGGTCGATGGACTTGTTCGGATCTTTCACAAATGCCTGATTGAGAAGACAGGTATCTTCGTAGAACTTCTTCAGCTTGCCTTCAGCGATTTTCTCAAGAACAGCTGCGGGTTTGCCTGAGTTCTGCATCTGCGCGATTGCGATTTCCTTTTCCTTTTGAAGAACTTCCGTGGGCACGTCTTCCTGTCGCACCCACTGGGGGTTCGCCGCGGCGATGTGCATCGACACGTCCTTCACGAATTGCCTGAACTGTTCGGTCCGGGCCACGAAATCGGTTTCGCAATTCACTTCGACCATGACTCCGACTTTGCCTTCGCCATGGATGTATGAAAATACGGCGCCCTCTTTCGTCGCGCGTCCGGCCTTTTTCGCGGCCGAGGCGATTCCTTTCTTTCGGAGATAATCGATCGCTTTCTCGAAATCCCCTGAAGTCTCGGAGAGCGCTTTCTTGCAATCCATCATTCCAGCTCCGGTCTTTTCCCGGAGTTCCTTTACCTGCGATGCGGAAATTTCCATTATGCCTTCTTTCCTTTGTCTTCGCTCGGAGCGGCTTCAGCGGCGGTTTCGGCGCCTTCCTCGACGGGAGTTTCTTCCTGGGCTTCGATATCGGCTTCATCGATCCCCTGGAGGTCGATGTCACCTTCGAACCGCGAGACCTTCTTCTCTTCCGATACGGCTTCTTCCTTCGCGCTCTCGGCGATTTCCTGAGCCCGAAGTTTTTCCTGGAACGTCTTCGCCCCTTCAAGGCAGCTGTCGGCGATCAGGCGCGCGAAGAGCCGGATACTGCGAATGGCGTCATCGTTGCCGGGAATGACGTGAGTGATATTCGACGGATCACAATTCGTGTCAACGACGGCGATCGTCGGGATACCGAGCTTCTTCGCCTCTTTTACGGCGATGTGTTCTTTTTCGGTATCGATCACGAAAATCGCGCCCGGAAGTTTCTTCATATCCTGAATGCCGCCCAGCGATTTCTTGAGCTTCTCGAGTTCTCGATCATAACGGGACTGTTCTTTTTTGGGGGTCTCATCCCATTCCGGCGAGTTTTTCAACGCTTCGATCTTCTTCAAGCGATCGATCGAGGCTTTCACCGTCTGGTAATTCGTCAACATGCCGCCGAGCCAGCGGTTATTGACGTAATACATCCCCGCCCGCTTCGCCTCTTCTTCGACGACTTCCTTGGCTTGTTTCTTTGTTCCGACAAAAAGCACCTTTTTGCCTTCGGCGGCCACCTGGGTCGCGAAAGCACAGGCGGCGCGGGTCTGATCGACCGTCTTCTGCAGGTCGATGATGTAGATCCCGTTCCGATCGCCGAAAACGTACGGCTTCATTTTAGGATTCCAGCGGCGCGTCTGATGACCAAAATGGACTCCAGACTCCAAAAGCTCGCGCATAGTAATAGCGGGCATGTTCACTCCTGATTAGATCTAATGCGGAATGCGAGACGGCGTAAAAACGCAGACAGGCGAACCGCGGTTATTGAGA
>DATDSK010000061.1:0-3224 GCA_035291325.1 Bdellovibrionota bacterium
TTCCCCATTCCCTAGTGAAAATTCTAGTGAACATCAATGAACACCCTCCGCCGTCCCTGGCGCTTTTCCATGGCTTTTCACGATCTTAATCAGTTTACCAAGGTCGCTTCGCCATCAGCAAGTTTTTTGCCGCTATAATGTATTTGAAAGTGTCAAACAATTGGCGGCAAATTGTTTTCCGCGTGCACCGCAATCGGCGGCCCGCCGTCACCCGCCGGCTTTTGAACCAGAGTTGACCTCGCAAACAGGACTGCAAATCTGCTACATTTTCCTAAAGGCATAATAATGAGATGACATTATCGGACACTTCGATTCGAAAGCCGGTTTTCGCCTGGATGATCATGGCGGCTCTGATCATTTTCGGCGGACTTTGTTTCAACCGTATGGGGGTCAGCCAGCTTCCGGACATCGACTTCCCCGTGGTTAGCGTCAATCTTTCACTCGAGGGTGCCGCGCCTGAAGTGATGGAAGTCGACGTCGTCGATCCGATCGAAGACGCCCTGATGTCGATTCAGGGGATTACCTCGATTTCGTCGTCTTCCAGGACCGGGTCAGCCTCCATCACGCTCGAATTCGAGCTGAACAGGAACATCGATGTCGCGGTCCAGGAGGTACAGACCATTCTGGGACAGGTCGCACGACGGCTCCCTAAGGAGTTGGACCCTCCCTCGATCAGAAAAACCAACCCGGAGGATCAACCGATTCTCTGGCTGGCCATTTCTTCGAGCGAGATGCAGCAGCGCGATCTGATGGTTCTGGTCCGGGATCAGATCAAAGACCGCTTCTCCACGATCTCGGGAGTCGGCGAAGTTCACATGGGCGGCTATGTCGATCCCGCGCTGCGGGTCTGGCTTTCGGCGAAGAAGCTCGACGACTATGTCCTGACGGTTTCGGATGTGCTGAATACCATCCAGCAGGAGCACTCCGAGCAGCCATCCGGGCGCATCGAATCGCCCGAACGCGAACTCAATATCCGGACCATGGGCGAAGCGCCCTCCGCGGCCGAGTTCAGCCGGCTCACGATCAACAAACGGGGCGGCTCGCCGAACTTTGCCCCGATCCAGCTCGGAAAAATCGCCCAAATTGAGGACGGCCTCGCTGATGTCCGCCGCAAAACACGCTCGAACGGGATGGCCGCGATCGGCCTCGGGATCAAAAAGCAGCGCGGGGCCAACGCCGTGGAAGTCGCGAAGCTCGTCAAGGCGCGCATGGCAGAGGTGCAATCGAATCTGCCGGCCGGCGTCACGATCGGCCTGCGATCGGATTCGACCCGATTCATCGAGGAATCAGTTCACGAGCTCAATTTCACGCTGCTCCTTTCGGCGATCCTGACAGCCCTGATCTGCTGGCTCTTCCTGGGTTCCTGGTCAGCGACGCTCAACGTGATTCTCGCCATTCCAACCTCGATCATCGGGACTTTCATCGTCCTGTACGCGCTCGGCTTCACGCTGAACACGTTCACTCTTCTCGCGCTTTCACTCGCTATCGGGATCGTCGTCGACGATGCCATCATGGTGCTCGAAAACATCGTGCGCCACAAGGAAGCCGGGAAGTCACGGCTCCTCTCGGCCCAGATCGGCGCCCGGGAAATCACGTTTGCCGCGCTCGCCGCGACGGCGGCGATCATCGCCATTTTCCTGCCCGTCGCTTTCATGAAAGGGCTCATCGGGAAATTTTTCTTCCAGTTCGGCGTGACCCTGTCGGTCGCGGTCGCGTTGTCGCTTCTCGAAGCCTTGACCCTGACGCCGATGCGCTGCTCGCAGTTCCTGCAAATTGGCGAGCGGAGAACCGTGATTGGACGCCTGATTGAACGGGGATTTCGGACCAGTTCGGAGCTTTACCGCCGGATTCTGGGCGTCGTCCTGAATCATCGTTTCGTCACGGTTTTCGTATCGCTGATCTTCTTCGTCCTGACCGCTCTCTTCGGCCTGAATCTCAATCGTGAGTTCGTCCCCGCTCAGGACCAAAGCCAGCTCCTTCTGCGCATCCAGACGCCAGTTGGCACCTCGATGGAAATTACCGAGAAAAAACTTCTAGAAGTGGAATCGGTCATCAAAACCGTTCCCGAAATCCGTGAGTTCTTCGCCGCGATCGGCGGTGGCGGCCCCGGCGGCGCCGACGTGAATGTCGGAACGATGTTCCTGGGATTGAAACCGCCTGCCGCAAGGCGGACAAACCCGAGAACCGGCCAGCCTTATACCCAGCAGGAAATGATCGGGGTTTTGCGAGCTGAGCTGAAACCGGTCAAAGCCCTTCGGGTCGTGATTCAGGACCCCTCGCTGGCCGGATTTGCCGCGAAACGTGGTTTTCCGATCGAATTCGCGATTCGCGGCCCCAACTGGGAAACCCTCGTCGACTCATCGCAAAAGTTGATGGACGCGATGGCGAAGACCGGGGCGATGAGCGACATCGATTCGGATTACCGCTCGGGCCTGCCCGAAATTCGCGTGATACCGGATCGCCAGAAAGCCAGGGAACGAGGCGTGAGCATCAGCGAAATCGGCAATACGGTCAACGCGCTCATGGGCGGAGTGATCGCCGGGAAATTTTCACGGGATGGTCATCGCTACGATGTCCGGGTGCGGCTCCGTCCCGAAGAGCGCAGTCGCGCTGAGGATATCCGAACCTTGCGCGTACGAAATAATCGAGGAGAACTGATCTCCCTCGCCGATCTCGTGCAGTTGAAAGAACAGAAAAGCCTCCAAATGATCTCGCGGCAGGATCGCGAGCGGGCGGTGACGGTGTTCGCGAACATCGCCGCGAACAGCTCGCAAGCCAAGGCGATCGAAACGGTGCGCGCTCTCGCGCGCGACATCCTGCCCCCCGGCTACCATGTCGTGATGAGCGGGAGCGCCAAAACCTTCGGGGAGTCGATGTCCAGCCTGGTTTTCGCGCTTGTGCTCGGACTTGTTGTTTCGTACATGGTCCTTGCTTCACAGTTCAACAGCTTTATCCATCCCGTTACCATTCTGATCGCTTTGCCCTTCAGCGTTTCAGGAGCTTTCGTGTCGCTCTATCTCGGAGGACAATCGCTCAACATCTACAGCATGATCGGTCTGATTCTGCTCATGGGAATCGTGAAAAAGAATTCCATTCTGCTCGTCGATTTCACCAATCAAATGAGAGAGAGCGGTCTTAATACGCGTGAAGCACTCGTTGAGGCCTGCCCCATGCGGCTGCGCCCGATTTTGATGACTTCACTGGCGACGATTGCCGGTGCGATT
>DATDSK010000062.1:0-2956 GCA_035291325.1 Bdellovibrionota bacterium
ACTCGTTGATCTTGAGCCCGTTTTTCACGCCGATCATCCGGATCGCGATGTTGTGGGCCTTCGACCCCGTGAAATAGACCAGCGCCGCCCCGTAACTTTCCGCATCGACGAGCCGAAGATCGACCTGAAGATGATTTTTCAGCAGCACGGTTGAACGGGTCTCACCACGGGCGACGATCTTCTCGACGTCATCATACGAGACAAATTTTTCCATGACGTCGGAATCAGGCGTGACCGGCCCGTCCGACCGCCTGGTCACCAGAATATCCAGATCCCCGACCGTTTCCTGCCTTCGCCGGTAACTGCCCGCCGGCATGACCGCGAGCACGCCAGGAATCTTCTGCAGATAGCCGACGAGATCGCGCGCGACTTCCTCGGCGAGGAAAAGGCTCACGCGGGTCGGCTTTTCGCGGCGGAGCTCCTCGAGAATGACCCGCTCCAGTTTGGGGCCGAAGCCAGGCAGCTCACGGAGTCTCCCGGCGCGCACGATGCGCTCGAGGCTGTCGATATCCGTGATTTTGAAATTCTTTTTCAGGGCCTGGATACGCTTCGGGCCGATTCCGGGAATTTCCAGGAGCGCCGTCAGTCCCGACGGGGTACGCTGTTTGGCTTCTTCAAGGACCGAGAGACGCCCTGTTTTCACGATTTCGGCGACCTTGCCGGCGAGATCTTTTCCGATTCCGGGAAGATACGTCAGGTCCTCGCCGCGCTTGACGGTTTCGGATATCAACCCGGGATGAACGCTGATCAGTCGTGCCGCGTTCCGGTACGCGCGGACGCGAAACGGATTCGCGCCTTCGATGTCGAGAAGATCGGCCAATTTTTCGAAGACCGCCGCGATTGAGCTATTTGAAACAGCCACTTTCGCCTCCAGCGGCGCTCGCTTCAGATACCCATTTCAGGCCCGGGCTTTTCCGGACGCCCTGAACTTCCCGCCTCCAGCCCGCCTTTGCCAGCCGCCTTTTCCAATTTAAAAAGGATACGCTCGATCGCATCCACGTCTTTTCTCAAATAGAGGCGGTACTCCCGATCGTCCGTATGAACCAGCTCCTCAATCATTTCATGAAGGCGGGCGAAAAGAGCGCTCTTCAGCGTTTGGACTTCTTCAGTTGAAAGTTCAAGCCACACGAGGCGTGACTTGCACGGTTCGTTCCGCGGATGATAACCTCGTCCGGATGACTTTGAACGCGGGCACTCAGTTCGGGATACTCGGAAGCGGCCAACTGGCGCGTATGCTTTGTGAGGCGGCACATCGCCTCGGCCTGTCGCCGGTCGTGTTGTGCCAGAACCCCGGTGACCCGGCCGCTCAAGTCTGTCCGAAAGCCGTTCTCGGCTCGATCAAGGACATCGCGGTGCTCAAAGATTTTTTTTCGCGGGTCTCGCATGTCGCCTTTGAAAATGAGTTCGTCCCCTGTGGAATCCTCGAGCGCGCGTCCTTCGGTATGCCGGTCCGGTTCTTCCCGCCGCTTCGATCGCTCGCATTTCTACAAGACAAGCTCAACCAGAAATCCGTCCTGAACCGCCTCAAAATCCCCACCTCGCGTCACATGATTGGCGATTTACCGGGCAACTGGCTTCCCTGGCTTCATCAGATGCTCGACCACTTCGGAGAGGGCGGCGATTCAGAATGCGTCTTGAAATGGGCTCAGCAGGGTTATGACGGAAAAGGAACATTCTTCCTCAACCGCCGCCCCGAGATCCTCGATCAGGCGGTCGCCTTCTGCAATGAAGCCGAGCTCCGGGGCATCCGAATCTATGCCGAGGAACGGATCACCTTTAAACGCGAACTCGCCATTGTTTCCTGCCATTCAGAGCAGCACGGATTCGCTCACTATCCCCTCGTGATCTCTGAACAGAAAAACGGAATCTGCCATCGCGTCTGGGGCCCCGCCATGAGCCTCGGGGTCGCCCCGAAGCTTGCGCGCGAAGCCCGGCGACACGCTGAAAAACTGGCGCAAGCGCTCCAGCTTTACGGAACTTTCGCGATCGAGTTTTTCGAAAGCCGGGGCGGCAGGCTTTTGGTGAACGAAATCGCCCCGAGAGTTCACAATACCGGGCATTACACGATGAACGCGTCCGAAACAGACCAGTTCGAGAATCACCTTCGCGCGATGTTCGACTTACCGCTGGGATCGACGCGAACGGCCCCGGGGTTCGCGATGCAGAATCTTCTTGGCCCGTCTCTCGAAGCGCACGGCGCGCATTCTGTCGCGATGCCCGAGCCCACTGAACGTCTCCACGTCCACTGGTATGGCAAACACGACCTGAAGCCCGGGAGAAAGCTCGGACACGTCAACGGAGTGACCGACTCCCCGGGGAAGGTGAAAAAACTTCTTGCCGAGATGGAATCGACCGTCGAAGAATGGCGAAAGCGAGCGCGAAAGTCGAACCGAGGGTCTAAATGAAAAAAAATAGGAAGCCGAAACCAGCCAAAAAGCAGGCGTTTGTGGCAATCGTCATGGGCAGCGATTCAGATTTCACGACCATGCGTGAAGCGGGCGAAGCCCTCGAGCTGCTTGGCGTACCGTTCTCGATGGAGATCATCTCCGCGCATCGCACGCCCCGCGAAATGGTGGCATTCGCCGAAACGGCCCGGAGCCGGGGTTACCGCGCCATTATCGCCGGCGCGGGCGGCGCGGCCCACCTGCCGGGGATGATTGCCGCGCTTACCGAGCTGCCGGTCATCGGCGTACCGGTCGCGATCGGCGCACTTGAAGGTGAAGACGCTCTACTTTCCATTGTCCAGATGCCGAAGGGTGTTCCCGTCGCCACGGTCGCGATCGGAAACGCCTGGAACGCCGGCATTCTTGCGGCTCAAATGATCGGAATCAACGACCCTGAACTTCTTGACCGCGTTGCCGGCTACAAGGACAGTTTGCGGAAAAAAGTCCTTTCCAAAAAACTCCGGACCTGACTTTTGGGCGGGCAGCAACTCCTTTATACACCGAGCGTGTAG
>DATDSK010000063.1:0-14013 GCA_035291325.1 Bdellovibrionota bacterium
AATTGACCAAGATCGTCGATATTTTGGGTGGCCAGATCGAACAAGGTATCGAGAATCCGGGATACTAAAATAAGTTCCTTTTGGGGCTTTTGGGATGCGCATGGGGAAAATGGGGGCATCCGCAATACGCTTGCTTCATCTATTTATCCGTGATGATCGCGGTCAGGCGACCGTTGAGTACATCCTCATTCTTTCCATGGCGGTCTTCGGTGCCGGCGCTTTAGCGAGGGCTATCATGGGTGCCGTGAACCAAGGGGTTCTTCGTTTGGGCGGTGCGCTTGAAAAGGACCTGAAAACGGGGAGGATGCCTGTCTCAATTTGGAGTAACTGATATTCCAGTCTACGTCATTTCGGCGATCTCGCTCGTGGCACTCGTGACGGATCTGCTTTGGGGACGTATTTTCAATTGGCTGACGATCCCCGCGATCCTGATCGGTCTCATTGTTTCCTTTTTTTTGGGCGGCTGGAGCGGCCTTGGAAGTTCTTTTTTGGGCGTGATCGCCGCTTTTGTGATCTATGGGGCCTTGTTCGCGTTTCGGGTCATGGGCGCCGGGGACGTGAAATTGCTGATGGCGATCGGTGCCTGGGGCGGCTTGAAAATAAGCCTTCAGGTGGCGCTTCTTGGCGTGCTTCTCGGTGGCGCGATGGCTTTCGTCATCCTGCTTTTCAAGGGCCGCTTGCCCGGTTTTTTTCGGAGAATTCATGCCTCGCTTTTGTCGTTCTTTGTAAGAGAGCTGGAATTTCAGCCCCCAAACGTGGACCGCAAGTTGACGATGCCTTTCGGGATACCCTTGGCGATCGCGGCGATCTGGGTCGCCACGCTCCATCCCTTTGAGAAGTGGGGGTGGCTGTGGTGAAAACTTTGGGCAATTCTTCCGGGCAAGCGACGGTCGAATACATCCTGCTCGTCTCGTTTGTCGTGATGGCTTTCATGCTGCTCTCGGGAATGATCAGGGATATTCAGCTTACCGAGCGGCTCATGAAACCGCTCAAGCAGGATTTCGCCCACGCCTATCAGTATGGAAATCCGAAGGCCAAGGGTTACGACGATGGTGGCCCGATTCATCATCCACGTGCCCCTCCTGGCTCGGGAGAAGGAAACTTTCGCCTTTTTATTAATCCGGATGCGACGGGTTCCGGGGATAGCGAGTGAGATGATGAAGTTCCTATCTCTCAGTTCGCCCTCTTTGCGGGACAGACGGGGTCAATCGACGGTCGAGTTCGCTTTGACTTTGATGCTCCTGATGGGTTTCAGCATGTTCTTTATCCGGCTCGCGCTGGTTTTCGCTTATGGGAATTACGTTCATTACGCCACTTTTATGGCGGCAAGGGCCTATCAGGCTGCCGGGGATTCTCCTGATTCACAGGTGGAACGCGCAAAAGAGGTCGTCATCGGAATGCTGAAAAAAAGCCAGCACGAGACGGGTGTCGAAAAATGGCCAGTGATCGCAAAAGGCCAGGGAGGAACGCAAGAAATTCCAGGGCTTGCATTCGATGCGTCGCAATTTGCGCATGGCAACAAAGATTCAAGTTGGATGCAGGGAGTCCGATATACTTTTAGGAGCCGCATTTTTTTGATCCCGCTGGGCGGGGGGGCTCCACGTATCAACCCGCTGAACGACCTCGAACTGACGTCGGAAAGCTGGCTTGGACGTGAGGTGAACTTCAATGAATGCAGGGATCAGATGAGCAATCTGGGGATCTGGGACAATGGCTGCTAGAAAGAACCAGCAACGTCCGTTGGGAGAAGAGGGACAGAGTATTCTGGAATTCTGTTTCATGCTTCCCGTCATGGTTGGCCTCGCCATGATCCTGTTTCGAGTGAACACGACCATTCAGATGTCGATCGTGAATCAACAGTGCGCGCGGGCTCATGCCCTCTTTCTTACCTTCAATCATTCGATTTATCCCTATCGGAACCTTCGGCTCCCTCAGCTGACTGGGAAGGGGTACAACCAGATGGTGATTGGAGTCTCAGATAACCCCGCAGTTGGCGGTTATAGTCCGGCGGCATCGACGTTTACCATTTCCAAGCAGCCTGGCGGCAGCGAGGAAACCAGAAAAGAACCCGAGCGACGAAGCAATGTCCGGGTCAGGACGACCGTGAGTATTTGCACTCAGCCGAACGTGATCGGGCCGAACCAGCCGATTCTTGACCCCTCGACCGGATTATACGCCCTTTCCGAAAGCACAAAATTCGATCTCTGCAGGAGCCCGTACTTATGAATAACAAGGCACTTACCCTTTCCCTTTTAATGGCGATCCTGGCGGTGTTCTTCGTTCAAAGTTACGTCTCGAGTATTGAAGAAGAGGCAAAGAAGAAATTCGGAACGGAAATTCTGGTCGTCAAGGCCAAAAAGGACATCAAGGAAGCCGAGACCATCGACGAGACCGGGTTGGAACTCGCGCGAATTCCAAAACGGTTCAAAGAGCCCGCCGCGATTTCCTTCGAACAAAGGGAAGAAGACAAGGAAGTTCTCCGGAGCATGAAACGGCTCACCGGCGCGATCGCGATTGTCCCGATCAAGAAAGGCGAGCAGATTACCCTGAATAAGATCACTGAACCCGGCGTTCGCACCGGCCTCGCGCCCCAGGTCGCCCCTGGACGGCGCGCGATCGCCGTTCCGGTCACGGAAATCAGCGGTGTTGCCAAGCTCGTGAAACCCGGAGATCGGGTCGACCTGATTGCTGTGGTTGATACGGGCCTGGGCAAGGAATACCGGCTCTCAAAAACGGTACTCCAGGATATCGTTGTCCTGGCGGTCGGCCGGAGTGTCACGAACAATGTTGCCCGTGTGATTGAAACCGACATGTTCGGTGGCAAGGACAGGGTCAAATCGCTCGCGGAGGATTTCAATTTCAATTCAGTGACCGTTGAAGTCGAGCCAAGCCAGGCCCAGGCGCTCGCGCTTGTGCTGGCCAACGGTGACAATGCACTGACACTTTCTCTCAGAAATAACGATGACACGGACCGCGTGAATGTCGGGGCCACGACGATTTATGACGTTCTTGGGCCCGATGCCATGCATTTGCAAAGGACGCCGGCAGGAAAAAAATGAAGCAGGTACCGGGGACTTTCAACAGATTGGATCGCTTCCGCTGGATGGCACTCCGGGTGGGTTTTTTCGCGCTTCTTCTGGCCCTCCCCTCGATTGCCGCTGATCCGACTGACCCGTCGGCCGGCGGTTCGGGGGTCTCTTCGGGCAAGCGAAAATATTCCCGTTCCAAGCTGACGCATGATGAATCCGAGTACCTGGCGGATAAGCGCCGACTTGTATTGAGCACGGGCGAAGATAAGGCCGTTGATCTTGATTTTGAAGCGAACGGGGGAGCAGGAGGCGTCAATATCGGCAATCCACAGGTTGTAGCGACGACGTTTGTAAAAATCGGGGATAAACGGCAGATCGTGTTCAAACCGCTCAAAGCCGGTGATTCAACCGTTACCATTCGCGATGTCGATGGAACGTTGCGAGTCATATTCAAAGTGAAGGTGACCTCGTCCGATCTTCTGCGGATTGCCGGAGAAATCCGCGATCTCCTGCGCGACGTCGAGGGGCTCAACATTCGGATCGTTGGAGCAAGAGTCATCATGGAGGGCGAAGTCCTGGTCCCGGCGGATTACACTCGTGTCATAACCGTCATCGGGGACGAATCCTATGCCAAGTCCGTGATCAATCTCGTTACCCTCTCGCCTCTGGCGCTTCAGGTCGTGGCGAAACGAATCAAGGACGATATCAATGCTTTTGCTCAGAACGTAACGACGCGCGTGGTGAACGGTGTGATTTTTCTCGAAGGCACCGTTGATAATCCTGATCATTCAAGAAGGGCGGCGCAGATCGCCTACATGTATCTCCCGGATCCTCGTCCCGGGGACCCGATGCTGAAGTTGGATACCGCCGCGCAAAAGACGGTTCGTAACCCGATTCAGAATTTTATCGTGATCAGCGCGCCTCCGGCAAAGAAGCAGGAAAAGCTCGTTCGGGTTACCGCGCATTTTGTCGAGCTTTCGAAAGATTATAACCGCCTTTTCGGTTTCAAGTGGCAACCCGGCATTTCGTCCGGGGGTGATCAGATCACGGTGGGATCGAGCCAGACGGGCGCTGCGGGCGGAAGCGGCGGGACATTCAGCGCGACGATCTCGAGCCTGATCCCTAAACTTCAGAGCGCGCAAAACGCGGGTTACGCGCGCATCCTGAGGACGAGCACGGTCATCGTCCGGAGCGGGCAGCCGGCGAAACTCTCCGAGAAGACTAATTTTCCGTATGCGATTCAGGGTTCAGGGGGCCAGCTCGCGGCCGGCAACTCCGAAGTCGGGCTCGGCATGGCGGTAACGCCCCTGATTCTCGGACAAAGCGAGGACATCCAGCTTGATCTTTCTCTCGACCAGTCTGCGCTCGTCGGCGGTGCTCCCGCAAGCGGGGCGCCTCCGATCACCGCCGCGCAAAAAGTCGAAACAAAGCTTTACATCAAGTCGAACGAGAGTGCCGCGATTGCCGGGATCACGGCTTCGGACATCGGGACTGATTTCAACAAGGATGACCCGAGTCCCGGTTCATTCGAGGGCAATACCGATCCATTGTTCACGCTTCTCCGCTCGAAGAGATTTCGAAAAAAGAAATCCCAGTTCGTGATCTTCGTGACACCGCAGATCATCGATAACGCGTCCGAGGGGAGCGAGGATTTGAAGAAAAACTTCAGGATAAAGGTCAGATAGGGCGGGGGGAGAAATGGCCGGACATATTATCGCAGTGGCTGGCGGAAAGGGAGGCGTAGGCAAGAGCGTATTTGCCGCGAACCTTTCGATCGCCCACCTTCAGGAATTCAGGCAGCGCCCCCTGATCGTCGACCTCGACCTTAACAGCCTGGGTGACCAGAACATCGTGCTCGGTCAGAATCCGCAGAAAAACATTATCGATGTGACCCGCCTTCAGGGTGTCCCGATCGATCCCAAAACCCTCGGGCCGTATATGGTGAACGCCCAGGCGGGGTACTGCTATATCGGCGCGCCTCGGGACGCGATTACCGTACAGGATTTCGATATCGAGGGGTATGGCCGTTTTCTCAAGGGGATTACGAACGTCTTCGGCACGGTCGTCATCGACTGCGGCAATGGAATGGAACCTTGGGCTCTGAAGACTTTCGAGTTTGCCACGGCCATTTTCGTCGTGATGACCGCGGACGCGATTGTCGTGAATCAGACGAAAAGGCTTCTGTCCAAAATTCAGGAACTGCTTTTTCCCGCGGATATGGTTCAGATCGTCGTGAACCGGTACTCGCAAAACAGCATTATCAGCCCGCAGATGATCCAGAAAAGCCTGAATAAACAGATTTTCGCCGCGATTCCCGAGGACATTCCCACCTGTGACGGCTCGCTCGCGAAGAGTACGCCGGTTTGTATCGCCGTTCCGAATTCCTCGGTTGCACGGGCTTATCACGACATCGTCCGGCGAATGCAGCAGGTAAATCTTCTCGAGAACCTCGCGAAGTTGAAGAAGCCCACCGGGGTCGCCTTCAAGGCACAAGGTACGATCACCAACGGGTCCGCGCCCGCACCGGGGCAGGGGGCGTCGGCTCCCGGCGCGCGAAGCCTGTTCGGTCACATCGACCCCTGGACCGGGATGAAATTGCGTATTCACAAGGCTCTCGTCGAGCAGATGGATCTGAAAAAGACCGCGACCGACACGAGCGATGCACGGCAACGCGCGATCCTTCGCGATCGGACGCAAAAAGCGGTTTTGGATATCATCAACAACGAGGACACCGGCAGTCTCCTGACGACACGTGAACTGAAAGCTCAGATCGTCAAGGAGGTGCTGGACGAGGCGTTGGGGCTTGGCCCGCTCGAGGACCTTCTGGCTGACGATTCCGTCACTGAAATCATGGTCAATTCACGGGACCAGATTTACATTGAACGGGCCGGGAAGCCGCAGATCTCCAAAACGGTGTTTTCAAGCGAACAGCAGATGATGAACGTGATTGAGCGTATCGTGACGCCGCTTGGAAGACGCGTTGACGAGAAAGTGCCGTATGTCGACGCGCGCCTCAGGGACGGATCCCGCGTTCATGTCATCATTCCGCCGCTCGCGCTGCGCGGTCCGACGATCACGATTCGAAAATTCCCGAAAAAGCGAATTGAGGTCAAAGATCTGGTTAGCTTCGGGTCAATGACCGAAGAGATCGCCGATTTCCTGCGCTCCTGCGTCGAGGCCAAGCTCAATGTCGTTGTTTCCGGGGGTACCGGTTCCGGTAAAACAACTTTGCTCAATGTTCTCTCGAATTTTATTCCGGCGACTGAACGTATCATAACGGTCGAGGATTCCGCTGAGCTTCAGCTTGGACAGGAGCATGTTGTTCGCCTTGAGGCGCGCCCGAAAAACATCGAGGGCGAAGGTGAAGTGACGATTCGTGACCTCATCAAGTGTTGCTTGCGAATGAGGCCCGATCGTATTGTGGTTGGCGAGTGTCGAAGCGGTGAGGCTCTCGACATGCTGCAGGCGATGAATACGGGACATTCCGGGTCGCTTACCACTTTGCATGCGAACAGTCCGCGCGAGGCGCTTTCGCGGCTTGAGACCCTGGTGATGATGTCGGGGCTTTCAATCCCCTCGAAGGCGATTCGCGAGAACATCGCTTCGGCGGTCGGCCTGATTATCCAGCAAAGCCGTCTTTCCGACGGTTCGCGCAAAGTGACTTACATCACCGAAGTTGTTGGCATGCAGGGTGAGGTGATCGCCTTGCAGGATATTTTCACTTACAAGCAAGAGGGTATGGACAAGAAACGAAAGATTGTCGGTAGATTCGTTCCGACCGGCTTCATTCCCAAGTTCGTCGAGGAGATGGAAGCCAAGGGTATGCGTATTTCGCGAAATCTGTTCGCGGCAAAAGGTTAGGACCGGGGTTCCAGTATGATGCTGAGATATATCGGGATCATTGCTTTCGGTGCGGCGGTATTCGGCATCTCGTATCATTACAATAAACGATTTTTGGATTGGTTAAGATTCCAGTCGCTCGGGACTCGCGATTACATCGTCGAGAAACTCGGTTTGATGTTCATCGACGTCCCGCCTCACCGGATTCTCCTCGGGCTTTTCGGTATCAGCTTCGGATTAGGGTCGATTGTGTTTCTGGCCTTTCTGCCTCAGCTCTTTCCGGGGATTCCACTCGCGATCCTGGTGACCATTATCGGGTGGAAAGCTCCCAAGCCCATTGTTCAGTATCTTTATGAGCGGAGGGTCAGGAAGTTCGTCCTCCAAATGGTTGACGCGCTCAGCTTGATGTCGAATGGACTCAAGTCCGGTCTGTCGGTCGTACAGTCGCTTGGTCTCGTGACTCAGGAAATGCCTAATCCCATCGCGCAGGAGTTCAATTTGATCCTGAGCGAAAACAAATTGGGCGTGTCGCTCGAGGAGGCGTTCCTGAACCTTTCCAAACGGATTAAGTCGGATGATGTTGAAATGTTCGTTACTTCGGTGAATATCCTTAAGGAGACCGGCGGAAATTTGGCGGAAACCTTTGATACCATCGTTCTAACCATTCGCGAGAGAATCAAAGTCGAGAACAAGATCGCCGCAATGACCGCGCAAGGCATGTCCCAGGGGTATATCGTTATCATGATCCCTCCCGCGCTCGGCGCGGTTTTCTACCAAACTGATCCAGAATTCATGAAGCCTCTCTTCACGACGCCACTCGGTTGGTTAATTGTGTTCGCGATTGCCGCACTTGAGATTGTCGGATTTTTTGTGATGCGAAAAATCGTAAAGATTGAGGTATGATCTAAAAAGACCATATCAATTTGGGGTGACTATGATCCTGCGTAAATTCATGCGTTCTGGGATACTTTTCTTTGTTGCTGTGATTTTGCTTCTGCCGGCGCTCGGCAAAGCGAACGTGAGCCTGAAAAACGGCAATTTTTTCATGGCCTACACGGACATCGTATATCCGGGGGGGTTCGATCCGAAGATTGAGCGGGTTTATAATTCGAAGACTTCGTTCAAGGGCATTTTTGGCTTCGGTTGGGGAACGGAGTACGAAGTGAAGCTGACCGTTTCAGCCGACGGCAGTATTGTCGTTCATGAATACGGCGGGGGAGCGGAAAACCGGTTCACCGCGGCGTTTAACGCCCAGGAGCTCGATAAAGCGGTCGAAATGATTTCGGACGCGGCTCGCAAGTCGGGGTCGATCGGGAGCGCTGGCCAGCTTGAAGAATACAAGAAGAAGCTCAAAACCAACGCGAATTACCGGAACGAGCAATGGGAAGAATTCGTTGAGCGGAAAAAACTCGAGCGTCGGGTTCTGCCCAATGGTGCCCAGCTCCATTCAGTTCGCTATACCTATCAGTACATCACGAAAGTCGCCGGCGGATACGTCCGCACTTTTGACAGTGGGAAGATCGAAAAGTTCAATGACGCGGGGAAACTCGTACGAATTTCGGACAAGAACAATAACTTTATCGAACTTTCGTACGGCAAAGACGGTCACCTTCAAAAGCTCGTGGATAATTTCAACAGAAAGATCTTTTTTGTTTTCAATAATCAGGGGCTCCTCGAAAAGCTGACCGGCGAGGGCGGGAAGATGGCCACCTATGGCTATAATCAGATCGGGCAGCTGACCCGCAGCCAGGACGTGGATGGGAACGTCTATACCTATAAGTATGACAAACGCCACAACATGATTGAAATCGGTTATCAGGACAAGACGACTCTGGCGATGACGTATTACGGACCGGAACGTCACGACAATATCAAGAGCGTCAAGGACCGCGACGGGACGATCACCGAGTATGGTTATGATACCGACAAATCTGATCCGAACCATTATTCCGTAAGCGTGAAAATCAAAGCGCCGGATGGCAAGCAGATCTCAAAAAACAGCTACGAGTATTTCATCAAACGAAAGGCTGACGGCGAAGAGTGGACTTACAAAATGATCACGGAATTGGATGGAGACAGGACCGAGACGGTTTATAATGATGCCTCTTTGCCAGTATCCATCAAGCACGGCGCCGAGGAAACCACTTTTGAATATGACAATAAAGGCCACGTCACGAAGAAGGTTACCGCCGGCGAAGTGACTGAATTGTCCTATGATCCGAAAGTAAGCAAGGTCAGCAAGGTAGTTCAATATCCCAAAGGGAACAAGAAAGAGGCGACTTGGTCGGCGTTTCAGTACGATGAAAAAGGTAATCTGGTTTTCGCTAAAAATTCGAAAAATCGCGGAGTGAAGCTGCTTTACGATTCGAATGGACGAATCAAAACACTGATTGACCAGAACAAGCGACAGATTAATTTCAAGTACAATGAAAACTCGAAGCCGGTGGAAATCTCTGACCCCGCTCTTGGGACGATTACGGTCAGTTACAAGAACACTGGCGAGATTAACAAGGTGGAGAGTAAGGCCGGACGAAAGATCGCCCTTGAGGTGACTGCGGCCTTTCAGAATCTCCTGGAGATCATCCGGCCAGCCGGAGTGAACTTATCGTTTTAAATTGAATTGAGTTGGGTTGAGGGTTCCGGGGCGTAAGCCCTGGAAAAGGCTACATTATTATTTCTTGTGCGGTTTTTTCATGTTGAAATTGTTACTGATTTCATTGACCCGACTGATTTAGTCAGATAAACTGACCTTACGACGTGGGCGAGAATAATTCATAGGAGAGACGATGAACATTTTGGTGAAAGCTTTCTTTATCAGCGCTTCTATCGCGGTTCTAGCAAATTTCGGCGCGTACGCAGGTGAACTCGGGGAGTCCGCAGCCCCCAATCAATGTTCCGCGATGCGCGATGAGAATGCGGCCAAGAAAGTCCAATCAGTCGTTCCCGCAAGTAACACGACCAAGAAGGCTCCGAATTCTGACGCCGCGACCAGTGGCGAATCAGAGAAAAAGTCCGAGTAGGATTCAGTTTTTCCGGTTAATGCCGGTTTAATAAATGAGGGGCGAGCCCGATGCGGGCGCCCCCTTTTTCTTTTCCACTCGTCTTCCCGCATGGGATGCGATAGCAAATTATGACGGGGGAGTAATGGGTGAGCACATCAGGATTATCGAAGTAGGGCCCCGCGACGGATTACAAAACGAGCCCGCGCAAGTTCCTTTTGAAGACAGGTTACGTTTTATCAGGGATCTCATAGCAAGCGGTATCCGTGAGCTCGAGGTCGGATCGTTCGTGCGCCCGGACCGTGTCCCGAGAATGGCGGACACCGATAAGATCTACGATTCCATGCGTACCGGCGGCCTTGATATCGGCGACGCGAAGGCCTGGAGCCTCGTCCCGAACCGCAGTGGTCTGGACCGCGCGGTTGCTGCTGGCGCGAAAAATATCGCGCTGTTTACCGCCGCGACGGATTCTTTTGCCCGCGCGAACATTGGAATGTCCATCGAGCAATCCATCAAGGAATTCGACGGGATTCTGCAACAGCTCCGGCGATCCGGAAATGATTTCAAGGTGCGTGGCTATGTTGCTGTGTGCTTCGGCTGCCCTTTCGAGGGAAAGGTCCGGCCCGAACAGGTGCTGCGGGTGATTGAAGATCTGCTCAAGGTTGGAATGGATGAGATTTCGATTTGCGACACGATCGGAGTTGCCACGCCGGGGCAGGTGGATCAGCTTGTTGTTCCGGCTTTGAAGTTGCTCGGAAATACATCCCTCGCCAATCATTTTCACGATACTCGCGGAACCGCGCTGGCCAATGCGCTCCGTGCGGTCGAACTCGGTGTGCGGGCACTGGATAGTTCGGCAGGTGGCTTGGGCGGCTGTCCTTTTGCTCCGGAAGCCGGGGGAAATCTCGCGACCGAGGACCTTGTATACATGCTCGAGGGGATGGGCTTTGAGACGGGGATACGCCTCGATCGGCTTTGTGAGGCCGGACTGCGCATTTCGAGGAAGCTGAAGAAGCGACAGCTAAGTAAGTATCTGCAGGCTCACCATTCCGAGTGCCAGACGACTCGCAGGTAGGGTTCTTCGTTCGAGCGAAAATACTCGATTTTGCCCTTAAAATTACGATGGAGTTCCCTGCCGATGTGGCGGGCCAGTTCCGGAAGGCTGACGTAAATCCTGGTCACATCCTCCATGGTACGCGACCAGAGCACGCGTTCCTGATCGTTTCGCGTGCGCTCGATCTGCTCGGTGTTTCCGATTGCTTCGAACACCCGATTCGATTCGCGTCGCCACGCCAGTCCATGAAGTTCAACAACGCCTTGGGCGAAGCGATCCCGTTTCTGGCGGCATGCGGGACATGCCAGCGGATAAAGCCGACCGGCCAAGACCGAAGCCCCTAAGACGTTTGACTCGCTTAATCGCGCTTTCGCTTCCCCTGCCGCGTACCACCTGCCGCGCAAATTCGTGGAACCGCAATCGGGGCATTGGGCTATTCCGCGGTTGAGGTTTTTGCGGCGGCGTTCACGAAAAGTTTTTTTCGCGCGGAAGCGGGCGGGAGAACGTGTCATGTCAAAAGGCCAATGGAGCAAGTCGCGTTCCGCCGCGTTCCCTTGTGCCGCTGCATCTATTTGAAACAACGCGCATTCTCGCGTTTTGGCGCGAGTGTCGTGGAATAGAATTCGCATTCCTTCCCCAACCTTAAAGGGTTCGTGTTGGCGCCAAGAGTGCCCCATAGGAGGATCTGTGGACGGAAAAACCATGGAAGAGGTGAAACAGATTCTGCTCGCCCGCTGGCGCTTTCTTGCAGAAGGAGCGGAGCGGGAACAGCAGATGACGGAGAACAATCAACAAGCTGAGATCATCGATATCGCGCAGGGCTTGGAGCAGATGGACCGGGAGATGTCATTGGCTGAGCAGGAGCGCAAAGAGTTGGTAGCGATCGAGCGGGCTTTGGCAAAGATGGCGACCGCGAATTACGGAACTTGCGAAGACTGCGGGGAAGAGATTCCTCCAAAACGGCTGGTCATTGTTCCAGAAGCCCGATTGTGCGCGAACTGCCAGGCACTTGAAGAGCGGCAGAATCAAAAGACGATTCGTAACCGGCTCCCAAGGGCCGCCTCGCGTTAGAATTCGTGCACATTGCACGTTGAAAACGGCACTGTTTTAATTCCCTCCGCGTAAATGCATTGCGTTAAGTGTGCGCAGTCATTACTGGTTGCTCCGGTATAGCAATTGCGTTAGGGGTTCGCTTTCGGTCAGACGCGTCAGCGGACCGGAGATGGGGGGGCGCACGGAACAGTTCGAGGTTCTACAGAGTAGGGGTATGCGGATACTCCGCGCACTTCATTCTTTGAAGGGCCGACTTGCGCTCTTTTTCGGATCGATGCTCGCGTGCGCGATCGTGATTTCGGTGGTGCTGTTTTACCGCCAACATCAAATCAATCGCGACGGTGCCGCAAGTTACGTTCGCGCGAGCGAGCAAATGGCGGATGCGGTCGAGATCCGAGAATTACTGCGCGCAATCAACAAGCAGATCAGGTTCGGTTTGATTGACCCGAATGAATTTGCGCGACTTGAAAGTCTCATCGGTCGCCGGTCTGGATCCGGTGCCGCAGAGTCCCCCTTTAACCAGTTCAAGGCTGAGATAACCGGCTACAGATCCGGAATTGACTCCTACCAGCTGGGCAAGACCAGTGTCGCCGCCTTGAACCGATCCTATACTTCAACGCTCTCGGCCCTTGATGCGTTGATAGAATCGGATCAGAGGTCGATTTATCGCATCATTGAGGATCAGCATTATGCAAACGACAAGTTCCTGAGGATCGGGATCTATGGGTTTCTCGTCTTCGTCATTGTAGCATTGGCCTTCGGATACCGAATGATCTCGCTCGCCACGGGGCCGTTCTCCTCAATGGTGAGATTTCTTGATGACCTGGACATCGAACAGGATCACCTGCCGAAAGCCGGCCCAAAGCTCAGGTCGGAGTTTCCTGAAATCGGAGAGATGTCGAAGAGCTTCGAAAGATTCCTGAAAAGAATCTGGGGATATCGCGTTCTCAATGTACGGCGGCTGCTAGTCGAAAAACGAAAGGCGGATGTTCTTTCGGCGTGTATTTCCGATGGTATTCTTCTCCTGAGCGGCGATCGGATTGAGTATGTAAACCTGGTTGGTGAAAAAATACTCGGCGCCCGCTTCCGCGAAATCCCGGCTGGGCAAAGCCTTTCAGCGTTACTGAAGGAAGCCGACAATATCGAGAACCCGGGCGTCAGGGCAATTTTGAGCGCAATTTCGCGTTCAATACCGGTTGAGTTCTCGCTTATGGAAGACGGGCGTCGTCGGCATTTCCTGATTCAAGCGCGAGCTCTCGCCCAAGACTCGGAAATTCAGGACCTGGAGCTCTTTGATCAGTTCCAGGCCGGAGTGGAAGAATGCGGTGACAAGCTTCACCTCACGATGCTCGTCGTGGCACAGGACGTGACCCTTGTTCGGGAGAGTCAAGAAGCGAAAGGGCATTTTCTCGCCACTTTATCGCATGAGATCAAGACTCCGGTGACCAGCCTCACCATGGCTACGCGGCTTCTCTATAAGTCTTCACACCAGATTCCCAATCCTTCCCAACGCGCCCTCATTCAGACCTGTGCTGAAGACGTTGACCGGTTGCGTGGTCTCCTGGGCGATTTTTTGAGTATTTCCAGTTTCGATACGCTTACACAGCGGCTCGAAATTCAGAACGTCGATTTGGGGCGGCTGCTTAAGAACTCTGTTCAGTCATTCAAAACACAGGCTAAGGACCGGGTAATCGATTTGAGCAGTGAGGTTATTCTTCCTGAAGGCAAGCCCGTCATTGTCGCGATGGACCCCGCCAAGATCGCCTGGGCCATTTCGAATCTCCTCACAAACGCGTTAAGGCATACCCCGAAGGGTGGAAAAATCCACGTTAAGTTGCAAATTTGCGACGGTTCTGCCGAAGTCCGCGTTCGTGACACGGGCCCCGGAATCGATCGCAAGCGTCAGGCGCAGATCTTCGAGAAGTTTAATTCGTTTTATGATATTCGTATCGCCAGATCGGGAAGTATCGGCGTCGGTCTCGCGATCGCGAGAGAAATCGTTACCGCACACAGCGGTCGGATCTGGGTATCGAGTGAA